>VYDA01000151.1:3224-6610 GCA_009843665.1 Caldilineaceae bacterium SB0675_bin_29
TGTTTTCGCCCAGGGGTCAAGCTCGACTTTACGAAAATGCCCGATGGCCACGTTGTCACGGCTGCAGAAGTCGAAGCGGAACTCCAGCGAGTCGGCGTCGAATTGCAGCCTCTCGATATCGTGCTCGTCAATACGGCCGCGGGTAAAGCGATCGGTGACCCCAACTTTGTCAACATTGGCTGCGGTATGGGCTACGAAGCGACCATGTATTTGCTGGAAAAAGGCGTGCGCGTCACTGGAACGGATGCCTGGTCCTGGGACGCACCGTTTTCCTACACGGCGAAGAAAGTTAAGGAGACCGGTGATACGTCGTTGATCTGGGAAGGGCACAAGGCTGGCCGGGATATTGGTTATTGCCACCTCGAAAAGCTCCACAACCTCGAAATACTTCCGCCGTCGGGCTTCACGGTGAGCTGCTTCCCACACAAGATCCGCGGTGCGTCCGCCGGCTGGACGCGTGCCGTAGCGATCTTCGACGACTAGTGGCCAGCCTGTGAAACTCGCAACCATCGAAAATGGAACGCGCGACGGTGGACTTGTCGTCGTGTCGATGGATGGTGAGCGGTACCTCGCGCCGGGAACTGTTTCCACGCTACAGCAGGCAATCGAGTGCTGGGATGAATGCGCCGCCGAATTCCAGGCGCTAAGCGGTCGACTTGAAAGTGGCGACGGCGCAGCGACCGGCACGGTAAAAATTGCCGCACCCTTGCCGCGCGCCTGGCAATGGCTGGACGGTTCGGCCTTCGATACGCACGGCGAGCTGATGCAGCGGGCATTCAAAATGGATCCGATCGAACACGACAAGCCGCTGATGTACCAGGGGTTGTCGCATCAGTTCTATGGCCCGACGGACGATGTGCCCTTCGTCAGCGAGGCCGACGGCATAGACTTCGAAGGCGAGTTCGGCGTCGTCGTCGACGAAGTTCCGATGGGAACCCGCTCAAAAGACGCGATGCGGTACATACGCTTGCTGGTGCAGATCAATGACTGGTCGCTGCGCACGATTGCACCGAAAGAGATGAAGACTGGATTCGGCTGGGTTCAGGCGAAGCCAGCTTGCTCGGTTGCACCCTTTGCGGTCACTCCGGATGAACTCGGCGATGCCTGGAAGGATGGCCGCGTAAACCTGGATCTTGAGGTTCGCTGGAATGACGAGCGCTTCGGCAATGCGAATGGCGGCGAAATGAGCGTGGGTTTTCACGAACTCGTCGCGCATGCGGCAGCGACGCGTACGCTGTGTGCGGGTACGATTATCGGCTCCGGCACGGTAGCGAACGCAAACTACCGCGAGGTGGGCTCCTCCTGTATCAGCGAACGCCGCAGCATCGAAATGCTGGATGCCGGAGCACCTGTCACGCCGTTCATGTCGTTTGGCGATTCGGTCTTCATGGAAGCGAGAAACAAAGACGGCAGTGTGCTCTTCGGCGCCATCGATCAGCGCGTTGTCGAGGATTAATTCTATGACGAAACCCACGAACTGCCCCGTATCCGACCTCGATCCGTTCGCGCCGGATTTTCTCGAGGACCCGTACCACGATGCATTAAGAGAAGCGGGGCCGGTTGTCTGGCTCGAGAAATACGACGTTTGTGCGATGGCGCGCTATCAGCAGGTTCGCGCGGCGCTCTCGGATTGGGAAACCTTCTGTTCCAGCCGCGGCGTCGGGCTGACCGATTTTGCGACGGAGGAACCGTGGCGGACGCCGAGCATTATCCTCGAGGCGGATCCGCCGCTACACACAAAGACGCGCGGCGTATTGATGAGCGTTCTGTCCAAGCCGGCATTGCAACCCTTGAGCGATGATTTCAAGAGCACCGCGGACAAGCTGGTCGATGACCTGGTCGTCAAAGGCGAAATCGATGCGGTACGCGATCTCGCCGAAGCCTTTCCGCTCAGCGTTTTTCCCGACACCATAGGTTTGCGAAAGGACGGCCGCGAGAACCTGCTGCCGTACGGCGACATGGCTTTCAATGCTTTCGGGCCGCGCAACGAGTTATTCGAACGGTCGTTCGCGAATGCACAACGGGTTGTGCAATGGATTACTGATCAATGCCAGAGGCAAGCACTCGTACCCGGCGGTATCGGCGAGCGGATTTACAAAATCGCCGATGACGGCAAGATCACCGAAGACGAGGCGGCCCTGCTGGTGCGCTCGCTGCTGACGGCGGGCCTCGATACGACAATCTTCGGAATAGGCGCCGTGCTCTACTGTTTCGCCCGATTTCCGGATCAGTGGCAGGTGCTCCGGGAGAACCCGAAGCTCGTGCGCGGCGCTTTCGAAGAAGCACTGAGGTTTGTTTCGCCGGTGCAAACGTTTATGCGTACCACAACACGAGCAGTGGATGTCGAAGGTGTCGAGATATCCGAGGGTCAGAAAGTCTTGTTGTTCCTGGCCTCTGCGAACCGTGATCCGCGGCAGTGGGAGGACCCGGATCGATTCGACATCGGCCGCAGGACGCTGGGACACGTTGGCTTCGGGCATGGCATCCACGTCTGCGTCGGGCAGATGCTGGCGCGGCTCGAAGCGCAGGTATTGCTGACATCCCTGGTCGAAAGAGTCGAACGTATTGAGTTAACCGGCGAGCCGACGTGGCGACTCAACAACACGCTTCATGGCGTTGACAGTTTGCCGGTAAAGCTCGTTGCGTAAGGTCGTGACGCCGACCAGCCCGTGCTCCGACGGGTACTTTGGCGACCTGCTCGCGACGTCGCTGAAAGCGCGCGGCGTCTTCGGCAATTTTGACGGAGAGAGAGAGGGATTCGAACCCTCGATACGCTATTAACGTATACACACTTTCCAGGCGTGCGCCTTAAGCCACTCGGCCATCTCTCCTGATGACCAACCATTGCAGCACAGAGGCAATAGAGGCGGAACAGGGTTGGACAGCCTGCATGAATGTCGTAATTTAAGGATGTCCATCAAACTGTCGGCGGTAGAAGGGGTACGCGACATTTCAGCATGTTCAGCTTTATGCCGATATGGGACAACAAATCATGATATGACTAAAACAAATGTTATTTTAGAATAGTCTTGACTAAAATAAAACTTTGTTTATAATGGTCGGATGCGCTACCTGTTGCCCAAGCTGCAAAAAGACCTGAAAAAGAAAATGGTCATCCTGGCCGGGCCGCGCCAGTGCGGCAAGACGACCCTGGCCAAATCATTGCTGGATAAAGACGGTGAATACCTTAACTGGGACATCGTTAAAGACCGCAGGATCATCCGGGACATTGCCTGGCCCAAGGATGCGTCACTGGTAGTACTGGATGAATTGCATAAGGCGCTCAAATGGAAAAACCTGCTGAAAGGCGTGGCAGACGAATTCGGCAACAAGCCACCTGTGCTTGTTACCGGTAGTGCCCGCCTTGACGCCTTCCGCAAAACCGG
>VYDA01000151.1:6620-7543 GCA_009843665.1 Caldilineaceae bacterium SB0675_bin_29
GCAGGCATTATTTATACCGGCGGCACCCCATCGACGTCGCCGAATCGAAACGCTTTCTGCCTGAAGTTGATCTCGCAGACCGTGTTCAACGGTTGCTGCTGACAGGGGGATTTCCAGAGGCCTTTCTAAATCCGGATGAAGCTCAGCGACTGCTTAATGATCGGCTGGACCTCGTCGTCAGGGACGATAGCCGTGACCTGACCCGCATCAGTTCGTGGAGGGGCGTTGCCGACCTGGTGGAACTGCTGCGCGATCGTGTAGGCAATCCGGTCAAGTACGACACTCTTGCCAGGGATTTGAGGATATCTCCACCAACGGTCAGAAGTTGGATCGAACTGTTGGAGAAACTTTATATCGTTTTTCTCCTGCCTCCTTATTCGAGCCGTCTGTCCCGCAGTATTCGCAAGGAAAAGCGGGTGTTTTTTTTCGATTGCGCCGCAGCTTATGATGATACACAGGGCGCACAACTGGAAAACCTGGTCGCCTGCTGCTTGTTGAAGCACATCCAGTTCAGAAAAGACACCACTGGAGAAAACTGGGACCTGTTCTATTTGCGGGACAAGGAAAAACGGGAAGTGGATTTCGTTGTCACGCTCAACCGGCGGGTGTACAGCCTCATTGAAGTAAAAAAATCGGATGGCGCTATCAGCAACAGTCTCAGGTATTACACAGACAGACTGAAGCCGAAAGAATCCATACAACTTGTATTACAACTCGACCGCGCCCGGGAAAAAGACGGAATTAAAACTTTGCCTCTCGGAAAATGGTTGGAAAGCCTCGGCTGATGGTACCCATTACGCGTGAGTAGATTTATTGATATGATACTCTCGTTTTTGACGGCAGGGTGCCTGTCTCAATAAGTTAATTTAATCAATAACAAGAAACCCGGTGCAATACACGGACTAACCCAGGGACAATATAAT
>VYDA01000603.1 GCA_009843665.1 Caldilineaceae bacterium SB0675_bin_29
GAAAGAATTGGGACCTGACAGCGACGGTGTGTTGGACGAAGAAGCCGCGCAAATGCAGGCGGCAGGGGTCGCGGAGAGCGCGGCGAACGGACAGGAGGAGGCGGTATGACCGCTCTTCTCAGTGTCCAGCAGGTTACTAAAGTATTCGGCGGCCTGACGGCAGTCGACAGCGTTGACCTCGACATCGCGGAGCGATCGATCACCTCGTTGATCGGCCCCAATGGCGCCGGCAAGACAACGCTCTTCAACTGCCTGACAGGACTGCACAGGCCGGAATCGGGCGAGATACTGTTCGGTGGAAGTTCCCTGGTCGGCCTCCGTCCGGATGAAATCACAGATCGCGGCGTAGCCAGAACCTATCAGAACATTCGCCTTTTCGGCAGGATGACGGCGCTCGAAAACGTACTCGTCGGTCAGCATCTGAGGTTACAGGCTTCCCACTGGAGCGCGGTTCTGCGTACGGCCCGCCAGCAGGCCGAGGAACGGGCCGCACGGGAAATCGCCAGCGAGCTGCTTGAATTCGTCGGCTTGGGCGGCCGCGAAGGGATCGTGTCCACAAACCTGCCGTACGGAGATCAGAGATTGCTTGAGGTTGCGCGGGCCCTGGGAAGCCGTCCCCGCCTGCTGCTCCTTGACGAGCCGGCCGCGGGTATGAATCCCAGCGAGACCGACCGCATGATGGAGCTCGTCCACAGGTTACGCGACGAAAAGGGGATTACGGTATTCTTGATCGAACACGACATGAAGGTCGTGATGAGTATCTCGGAAAGTGTGGCTGTTCTGGATTACGGCGAAAAAATCGCCGAAGGCACACCTGAGGAGGTCCGTGCAAACGCCCGCGTGGTAGAGGCCTACCTTGGCCCGGAAGTCGCAGTGCAGGATGCGATCGGCGCTGCGAGCCATTGAACCATGTTGATTCTGGATTCCGTCCACACTTACTACGGCCACATTCACGCGCTTAAGGGTGTGTTCTTAACTGTGAATGAAGGCGAAGTCGTTACTTTGATCGGCTCGAACGGCGCCGGCAAAACGACGACCCTCAACACGATCAGCGGCGTGCTGCCGGCCCGGGCCGGCGCGGTCTACTTTCAGGAGACGCCTCGCAAGGCGGGCGAACAGGACGGAAACGGCAGCGAAGGTGACATTCGACTGGACCGGCTGCCCGCCCACGAGGTAGCCAGGCTGGGCGTCTCTCAGTCGCCGGAGGGACGTAAGATCTTCGCCCGTCTGTCGGTGCAGGAGAACTTGGCGATGGGCGCGTTCGCCCGCACCGACGCCGAAGGTGTCCGGCTCGACCTGGAACGCGTCTTCGAGCTCTTTCCAAGACTAAAGGAACGCCTGAGCCAGCCAGGTGGTACACTGTCAGGCGGCGAACAGCAGATGCTGGCGATCGGCCGCGCCCTCATGAGCAGGCCCCGCATCCTCCTCCTCGACGAGCCTTCGATGGGACTGGCCCCCATCCTTGTGCAACAGATCTTCCAAATCATTCGCGAGATCAATGCCCAGGGCACAACAATCCTACTCGTGGAACAGAACGCCCAGGCTGCGTTGCAAGTTGCCGACCGCGGATACGTCCTCGAAACAGGGAGCATTGTCCTGAGCGGTGCTGCAGGCGACCTTCTCGCCAACCCACAGGTAGCGGAGGCCTATCTGGGCATCTGACGAGACAGGCCGACCCTTCAGCAACCTGGGCATCGGCCGAAGATTGCGCGCCTAGAACAACCGGCGCTTGTCGACGATGTTGCGAACAGGCTCGCCCGCAAGGTAGCGGCTCAGGTTGTCCCGCAGCGTGTCGATGCGTCTTTGGGGCACGTGGGGATTGTCGGCAGCGACATGGGGGGTCAGAATGACGTTCTCCATTTTCCAAAGCGGATGCTCCGCCGGCAGCGGCTCTGTTTCGTAGACATCCAGGGCGGCGCCGGCGATTTCGCCGGCCTCAAGGGCTGCAACCAGCGCGTCCAGCTTGACGACGACCCCGCGACTGATGTTGATCAGATATGCCGACGATTTCATTTTCCCGATCTCTTCTGCGCCGATCAGACCGACCGTCTCCGGCGTCTGCGGAACACAACTGACCGCGAAGTCCGCTTCGCCCAGCAGGTCGTGCAGCCTATCCTGCGGCCACAGGGCGTCCAGGTCGAGGCTGCGCCCCGGCGCCGATTCGGGCCGGGCATCGACTGCGATGACACGCATGTCGTGCGCCTTACCCCGCCGGGCCAGCTCCGATCCGATTCCTCCGAGCCCAATCACGCCAAGCGTGCAGTCCCCCAGATGGCGCACGGGCGTCCCCTTCTGCCATTCGCCCCGGACCTGCCGGCGCATGTAGAGATGTATCCCGCGTGCGAACATCAGAATGAAGCAGAATGCATGGTCAGCGATCATATCGCTGTAGATCTTTGCCATGTTGCTGACCACGACGTCGCTCTCGGCCAACTCCGGGAAAATGTAGTGCTCCAGCCCGGCGATTGGCGTCTGCAGCCAGCGCAGGCTTTCGGCCTGCTCCAGCAGAGCCGGAGTCAGATCTCCGTACATACCGACGGCCTGAGGAATTGCGGCGAGAGCCTCTTCCTCGGTCAACGCGTTGACGATCTCCAGATCGGGAGACACGGCCCGCACCTGTTCAAGTTCGTCAGGTGTTAGCGGGGGGTAGATAAGAAAGTTCATCGATTTCATTCCTCTCTGTGCGTTAGTCGGGCTTCTGCCTGAATGCAGCGTATCTGTCAGCGCTCAACAACTGGTCAACCTCCACTCTTTCACCGCCCAATTCATCTGAAATGTTCGCCCCGATAACGGCAGCCAAGCTGTTCATGGCATCGCCGAAAGGCGAGCGGATCAGCTCAGGACGGTTCTCCGCGATCGCCCGCATAAATGCTTTACTTATGGCAAGGGTATCGTCCCCTCCCCGCCCTTCGTAAAGCGTTTTCGTGACGGCACCCTGTGGCGGCGGTTGCGATGGCGGATAGGGCCCATCGTACTCGTACATCGTGACGCCCTCCCAGCAGATCTCCGCACGCCCTTCCGTCCACAGGACCTGATGGTCCATAAAGTCGGCGTAGACCTTTCGCAAGCGCGATAGCGTCATCGTGCCTACCGCGCCTCCGGCGAAGCCGAACAGAGCGGTGTAGGTGTAGGGATTGTCAGCCCCATCAATTACCTCATCATCCGGCCGGTGCTGGTAGTGGGCCTGCACCCACTCGACGTCGCCGAACCAGTAGCGCCAAAGATCGAGGAGATGGATGCCGCCTTCAACAACCGTCAATCCGCTCCAGGCCCGGTTTGCCGTCCAAACCCTGTTTCCCGGCCCTCCGTGAAGCTCCGTTTGATGGTGCTTGACGTTGTGCCCTTCGAGTGGCCCGTGATAGGTGTAACTCGCCATCAAGGGCCGTCTTCCCTCGCGGAGGTGGCTATGGACAGCTTGATGGCGGCCGTCAAAACGCTGCTGGAATCCTGCAGTGGAGAGCACGCCTGCCTCGTCAATTGCCCCCTCCATCTCCAGCGCCTCATCCAGGTACAGGCTCATGGGTTTCTCGACAAAAAGATGCAGGCCAGCCTGGGCCGCGCGCGCAACCTCGCCCGAGTGGACATTCGGCGGAATGCAGACATACAGGACATCCTGATCCTGGCCAAGAAGCTCCTCAAAGCTGGTTGTATGCAATATGCCGTCTGGCCGATAGCCCTCCACATAGTTACGGATCTTGTCCGCTGCCAGATTCGCGGTAAAGGCGTCGGCCAGTACTGTAAGCCTGACCGCGCCCTGCGCCTGGAGTGCCCACAGCGATTTCAAATGCTGAAGTCCCCGCTGCCCCAATCCCATCAGGGCCACGCGTATGGGTTGTGTCATCGTAGCTCCTCTATCTCAGAATCATCTGTACGACCCGACTTCCCGCCGCTACAACACTCTGTGCCGGGTGCAGCATGTTCACAACTTCGCTGCGTGTGTGCTCGAATGCTTTCACCGAACTGCTTTTCATTGTAGCGGAAATCAGCGAGCGGGCAACGGCAGCCTTGCGGGTAGATTCTCCGTCATCTCAAACCTGTGGAATTTGCTGAACGGACTCGAACCGTCTATAATTCTGACCGGCAACTGTCTATTTCGTAGAGACGGCAACCTGCCGCTCTTTTGCCAGTTTACCAAGATTGTCTCCCAACCGGCGGCGATTTTGGCTGGAATCTGAGATGTTCATTTTGCTTGCCCTAGAAGGGCAACAAAACCTTTGACCTCAGGCAGTGAATCGGAGGCAGAAATGGCCAAGAAAGGACCACGTCAGCTCGTGAAGATGCGCAGCACGGAGAGCCATCATCTCTATCTGACGTCAAAGAACCGTCGAAACAACGACAAGAGACTGGAGTTGAAGAAGTACGATCCGGTTTTACGCAAGCATGTCGTTTACCGTGAGACAAGGTAAGGAAACTGCTTGGACCTGTGTCTAAACGCGCCGCGAGCAGCGCCGTGACCAGACAAATGGTTTCCCAACCGCAGGCACTTCGAAACCCGCTGCCAAGAGTTCTCACAGCAGCGGGTATTTGTTTTGTAGGGCCATTGGTGGTCAATCCACTATCTTTTGGGCCTCCGGCACGTACGATTCTGTAGAGTCCGTGAGACATTCCCAACAAAAAAGCAGGGGACCCAAAAGAGTCCTCCCGCTCCGGAGTGACCCACCAGGGATTCGAACCCCGAACCCGCGGATTAAGAGTCCGCTGCTCTGCCAGTTGAGCTAGTGGGCCTTTAGCCAGACCACATTGTAGATATCTGACCTGTGATTGTCAAGTTCAGTGCCGGTCATTTCATTGCTGATTACCAGGTCAAACAGTAAACAGGACAGCAACTTCCCATGTTATATTCCGATAGGGACCTCGAACAGTACGCCAACCTTCTGATCCGACTTGGCATCAACCTGCAGCCGGGCCAGTCGCTCGACATTCGCACGGAGCCCGTTCATCGCCAGTTCGCGCTGGCACTGGCCTCCGCCGCCTATGATGCCGGTGCCAAATTCGTCGCCATTGAATACAACGACATGCGCCTGCAGAGCATACGAGCCGGCAAGTGTTCGGATGAGGAACTTGAGCACGTTCCCGCCTACATTGAAGCCATCGCTAACGAAAGAAAGGATGACAGGTGGGCCGCCATCAGCGTAGTTGGCGAAGAAGATCCCTCGCTACCCGCCCAGATCGATCCCAACAAGCTGCGCATCCTCCAGACCGCCGAGTACCGTGCCACGATGGCGTGGCGTTCGTCGATGATGGAGATGAAGCAGCAGTGGAACGTGGCAGCGCTGCCCACGCCGGCCTGGGCGCAGAAGGTCTTTCCCAATCTCTCCGCGAAAGAGGCGCTGCCCCGCTTCTGGGAGGAGATTCGCCGAATAATACGCCTGGATACCGACGACCCGCTCACGGCATGGCAGACACATCTCTCCCATCTTGCGGCGGCACGATCGACGCTGCAGTCCAAGCAGGTGCGCGCCCTCCACTTTTACGACCCTGCGCCCGGCCCGGATGGGCAGCCCTCAACCGATCTGACAATCGGTCTGACCGATCGGCCGCTCTGGGCCGGAGGCAACAGCGGACTCGGTACCGAAGCAGATGACGGGAGCGGCGCCTCCGCAACGCCCGTTTTTGTCCCAAACATTCCCACCGAGGAGCTGTTCACCACCCCGCATCGCCTGCGGGTAAACGGTTGGACGAGGACGTCCCGCCCCAGCTTCCCTTTTCGCAGGGAGGTAGCCGAAGCCTGGTTCCGTTTCGAAGACGGTATGGTAGTTGAGTTCTCGGCGGGTGACGATCAGGAAACGTACGAACAGTTCTTCGACGTCGACGGCACCCGCTTCCTCGGCGAGGTCGCTCTCGTTGATGTGTCATCACCTATATTCGAGAGCGGTCTTACCTACTACAACACTCTCTTCGACGAGAACGCCGCCTGTCATATCGCATTCGGCAAGGCGTACCCCATCGGGCTGGAAGGCGGGGCGGACCTGTCAGAAAAGGACCTTGTGGAGGCCGGCGTGAATAACTCGGATCTCCATCTGGACGTGATGATAGGCACAGCGACGCTCGACGTGACCGGCCAGCTTAACGACGGGACCGAACTTGCCATCATGCGTGAGGGCCGCTACACGCCCGACGTTCTGGCATGAATGTGGACGACCCCCTGCAACCCTTTCTTGCTGATCAGCGAGCCGTCATACTCGATGGCGGCCTCGCGACCGAATTGGAGCGGAGAGGCGCCGACCTGCGCGACGAGTTGTGGTCTGCCCGGCTACTGATCGAAGATCCGGTATCGATTCGCCAGCTCCACCTTGACTACTTCCTGGCCGGTGCCGACGTAGCAGTCAGCGCAAGCTATCAGGCCAGCTACGAGGGCTTCGCGCGCCGCGGCCTTAGCAGAAATGAAAGCGCGGCCCTGTTGCAAAGCAGTGTACGTATCGCGCAGGAGGCGCGCGACCAATTCTGGGAAGTACTGCGCAAACCCGCCGACAGCAAACATCGAAAACGACCTTTGGTCGCCGCGTCGGTCGGCAGCTATGGCGCCTTCCTCGCCGACGGTTCCGAGTATCGCGGCGACTACAAAATCTCCAACCAGGAGTTGAGGGATTGGCACCGACCGAGGTTAGAAGCATTGCTGGCAGCAGAGCCGGACCTGCTCGCCTGTGAGACTATTCCGTGCTTCCAGGAAGGTGAGGTCCTGGTCAACCTCCTGGACGAATACGGAAGCACGCCTGCCTGGCTAAGTTTCAGCTGCCGCGACGGAGAAAGTGTATGCAGCGGCGAGAGGTTCGACGCTTGTGTTGAACTTGCAAACAGTTCCCGTGCCGTCGTCGCCGTCGGCTTGAACTGCACTGCGCCTCGTTACGCAGAGCTGCTGTTGGGCAGTGCCGGCAGAGTAACTGAAAAGCCTCTCGTCTGCTATCCGAATAGCGGTGAGACGTGGGACAGTGCCTCCAAAACATGGATTTCCAACAGTGATGAAGACAGATTCGCCGATCGAGTCGTCTCTTGGAGCACCATCGGAGCCCGACTGATTGGCGGCTGTTGCCGCACATCGCCAGACGACATACGGGCCTTGGCCGCTCTCCTGGATCCCGTCCTTTAGTTGGAACACACTCCAGGCTCCGTTGACATTTTGGGGTTGTGAGAAACAGTGCCAAACGATCCGCGAAGGCACGCGAAGGGTCGCGAAGAACACCTCTTTGTCCACGAAAGGCCACTAAGGGCCGCGAAGAAAACCTCTATGTCCGCGGAGGACGCGGAGGGACGCAGAGAACACCTTTCTTTGATCGGCGAATTCACGCGAAGGGCCAAGAGGAGGGGCAAATAGCATGGCACCCACAAAGGAGGCAAAAACCAGGGCACACACAAGGGGTGCCCCTACGGTTGGGATGGCTGGTTGAAATGTCAACAGGCCCTAGCCATTGGCGCGGACGCGAAAGGAGCCGGCCTCTGGTAAGAGTCCGACTCCGTATTTCCCAATCGGTTGAGAGTGAAATGCGCCTACTCGGCTCGCTGCTGCAGCAGATAGGTCAAGAGG
>VYDA01000161.1:0-7119 GCA_009843665.1 Caldilineaceae bacterium SB0675_bin_29
TTCTGTTCTCAAGGCAGCCAAGCAGAGCCTCCTAAACGCAATTAAGGCCATGGAGCGGTAGGTCGCTGCAGCTCCATTTGCCGGCGACAGCGCTCATAGTGTGAAAATGGAAGAGTTGGGGATCAGGGTCCATCCCGGTCCCCAACTGCTCCAATTGTAGTCAACAGGATTAGAATAGGCCGGAATTATAGGCCGAACAGCAACCTTCGAGATAGAGGGCCGGGCGGTTCCCATGCTTCGCCATGGAGCCTGCGCCAGCCGGAAACTTTGGAGAAAGAGGAAAGAACATGACACGTTCGGCGCCGGTTGCGCAAGCTGCCATGTCTGCAGAGTCGATGCGCGGGCCAGTGTCAGGCGCGGAAAGCAGCGACGATACTGCCCTGGGAGGAGGACCTCGGGTGGACCTGAGGCGAAAGCCGAGAGTTGCTGAATCAGTTGTCCATGGGTTTCTCTTCCTCTGCGGCGCCATATCAGTCCTCACTACGCTGGGCATTGTCTATGTGCTTGGGCGTGAATCACTTCTCTTCTTCGCCAACGAGGAAGTGAACCTGTTGAAGTTTTTCGGAGGAACCGAGTGGCAGCCCGCCATCGGAAAGTTCGGCATCTGGCCGCTGGTGACCGCCACCTTAATGGCCAGCCTAATAGCGATGGCCGTGGCGCTGCCATTGGGTCTCTGCATCGCTATCTACCTTAGCGAATATGCCCCCCAAAGGACACGGAGCATATTGAAACCTATCCTTGAGGTTCTGGCAGGAATCCCAACTGTCGTTTACGGGTATTTCGCCCTGACATTCATGACGCCACTGCTTCGCGGAATTCTTGGCCGTGATGTGGTGGAAATCTATAACACCGCCTCTGCCGGCATCGTCATTGGGATACTGGTCATTCCGCTTGTCAGTTCGATGAGCGAGGATGCTTTGAACGCTGTGCCAAGTTCGCTGCGTCAAGCCTCCTATGGATTGGGGGCCACGAGACTTGAAACGGTTGTACGAATTGTGTTGCCTGCAGCGCTTTCCGGCGTTGCAGCAGCCTTCATCGTGGCCATTTCACGCGCGATCGGGGAGACGATGATCGTGGCCATCGCGGCAGGCGCGGGCCCAAACTTTACCTTCTCGCCGTTTCGGGCGGCCGAAACAATGACAGGGCACATCGTGCGCATCAGCGGCGGCGACCTCAGTTACGATTCAATTGACTACAACAGCATCTTTGCAATCGGACTGCTACTCTTCCTGTTGACGCTCAGTTTGAATGTTTTGAGTCAATGGATCGTGCGCCGCTTCCGCGAGGAGTACGAATGATGGCACTCAATCAGCGGCACGCTCCTAACCAGCCTGCTGGCGGACTGATGCCCTCAGGGTCTGCCTACCACGATCAGGTCATTGCGCGGCAGCGCCGAGGACGTGCCTGGGCAGTAGTTTTTCAGGCTGCAATGCTTTGCGGAATCATTGCCTTGTGCGCCCTTCTCCTGAACATTCTCAATCAGTCCTTCGGCTACGTTGCAATCGTCAACAGTGTCGATCCCGCTGAGCTGGCAGTTGACGGTGTGCCGCTGGACAGGCTGCCCAAAGACGAGCTCGTGGGCATTCTTGAGGCGAATATTTCCGCAGGATTGATACGGCGATATGAGCACGACATGCCATTTGCTGAGAGAAGTCGCGAGAACGTCCACGAATTGATTCTGGAGCGGGTGGTAGAACCACAAGTACAGGCATCCTGGGGGCTGATTGACTCGATATTCGCCCGCGAGAGCGTCTTAAGGGAGGCAGAAGAGCGCTATCCTGGATCTGATGTGTACATTCGCAGCTGGCTTACTGCCGGTTTCATAAGTAAGTCACAGTCGAGCGAACCGCTGCGTGCAGGCGTCCGCACCGCGATTTTCGGTTCCCTCTGGGTTGTTGCCATCACCATTCTGTTTTCCTTTCCCATTGGCGTGGGCGCGGCGATCTACCTGGAAGAGTACGCGCGCAAGGATCGCCTACTCAATCGGTTGATTCAGACCAACATCAATAATCTGGCCGGCGTGCCGTCGATCATTTACGGCATGCTGGGGCTGGCGATTTTTGTTCGCATCCTGGAAGTGATAACAAGCGGAGCGTTTCTGGGCGTAGGAGACCAGTCCACTGCCAACGGACGCACGATTGTATCGGCCGGTCTGACACTCGGGCTGCTGATTCTCCCGTTAATCATAATAAACGGCCAAGAGGCGATTCGGGCCGTCCCGAGTTCACTGCGGCAGGCGGGCTTCGGGTTGGGCGCAACCCACTGGCAGGTAATCTGGCATCATGTTTTGCCGAGCGCAATGCCAGGCGTCCTGACGGGAACGATTCTGGCGGTGAGCCGGGCTATAGGCGAAACCGCTCCGCTGGTCGTGGTAGGAGCGTCAACTTTTATTGCTCTTGATCCCAGAGGGCCGTTTTCCAAGTTTACGGTACTGCCTATCCAGATCTATCAGTGGACATCGCGGCCGCAAGACGAATTCCGGAATCTGGCAGCAGCGGCCATACTGGTCCTTCTGATTCTTCTATTGTCCCTGAACGCTTGCGCAGTGCTACTGCGAAACAGCTTTGACCGCGGTCGGGCAACCGCCTAGAGGAGTTTCTTAAATCATGACAGTTGCAATTGAACACCCTTCTCAAGGCGCAACCGGGAGCGTAAAGGCTTCACCTAATGGGGCGGGCAGGTATGTTATCGAGGCCGAAAGCATGCACGTTTACTACGGCGACTTTTGCGCTGTAGGCGATGTAGACATGAAGATACCGACAAACAAGATTACTGCGATCATTGGCCCTTCGGGGTGCGGGAAGAGTACGGTCTTGCGTTGCTTTAACCGTATGAACGATTTGATTTCGAGCGCCCGCATTGAAGGTAAAGTCCTGTTTCAGGGACAGAACATTTACGACGAAGACGTAGATCCGGTGGAAGTTCGACGCCGAATTGGGATGGTGTTTCAGAAACCGAACCCATTTCCCAAAACGATTTACGAGAACGTCGCCTGGGGTACGCGAATAAACGGATTCCGGGGCGACATGGACGAAATGGTAGAAAGGGCGCTGCGGTCAGCCGCATTGTGGGAGGAGGTGAAGGACAAACTGCAACAGAGTGCTCTAGGGCTTTCGGGCGGACAGCAGCAGCGGCTGTGCATTGCGAGAGCAATCGCGGTCGAGCCGGAGATAATCCTCATGGACGAACCTGCCTCGGCATTGGATCCGATCGCCACTTTACGGATCGAAGATCTGATGAAGGAGTTGTCGGAGAAATATACTATAATTGTAGTTACGCACAACATGCAGCAGGCAGCCCGGATATCCGACTTTACCGCCTTTTTCAGCGTGGATGACAGACGGACCGGGAATCTGATTGAGTTTGACGAAACCGAGAAGATCTTCACAAATCCGGGTCAGAAGAGGACGGAAGACTACATTACAGGCCGATTCGGTTGAGCCTGCCTTGCAATTGGAGGGAGCATGAGCAAAGACAAGAAGCATGTCCTCATACTGTGTACAGGCAATTCTTGCCGCAGTCAGATGGCTGAGGGGCTCGTCAATGCGTATCTTGGTGAGGACTGGCAGGCGTTTTCGGCTGGCACGGCGCCTTCAGGGATGGTTCATCCACTTGCAGTACGGGCTATGGCAGAAATCGATATCGACATTAGTGAAGGCACAACGGACTCGGTCGACATTTATCAAGAGATGCAGCTGGACCTGGTTATCACGGTCTGCGATAGTGCGGCGAAAAACTGCCCCATGTGGATTGGAGACGAGGAAGTCAAGCACATGCCATTTGAAGATCCTACCAAGCTGGTTGGCAGCGATTCAGACAGGATCTCAGCTTGCAGGCAGGTGCGGGAACTGATGCGTGACAGAATACTACCCTACCTTCAGAGTCGATAGTCCAGCGGATGGAAAGGAGCACATTGATGGGACAGCTCCTGCGTACCTCATTTGCCAGAGAGTTGGAGACGCTGCAGACCGACACATTGATGCTGGGAAGCATGGTGATCCAGGCATTGAAGGAATCGGTCGAAGCGCTGCGGCAGAGGGATATGGAGACTGCGAGGCGCTTAATCAAAGAAGATGCGGTGATCAACAGAAAGCGTTTCGAAATCGAGGCTGACTGCCTGCGGTTGATCGCGACGCAACAGCCGATGGCAGGGAATCTGCGGTTGATCGCAGCTGTACTGGAGATCAGTACAGAGTTGGAGCGAATTGGGGACTACGCGAAGGGCATCGGGCGGATAATCCTATTGATCGGCCCAGAGGCTTTGCTAAAGCCGCTGGTAGATATACCTCGCATGTGCGATATCGCTACGAACATGCTACAACAAGCTCTCGATGCGTTCCTGAACCAAGACTTGGAAGCCGCCAGAACGATTCCCCTGCAAGACGATGAGGTCGACGCCCTGTATAACCAGGTCCACCGAGACCTGATCGCGATGATTCTTGAGGATCCTTCGCTGATAGACCGCACGAACTACCTGCTATGGGCTGCGCACAACCTGGAACGGGCCGCTGACAGAGTTACCAACATTTGTGAGCGGATAATCTTTACCGTTACCGGTGAGTTCATCGAATTTGACATGAATTGAAGTGGGTTTGGCCGGAACGTCCCCGCGTTGTGCCGCTAAATCATTCCAATTGCGTTTGAAACCGGTTCTGAAAATGTTCATTTACCGTGCTGTTTCAGTTTTTTTCGGGTTGACTTAGGGTCCGGCATCGTATAGAATTGGTCCCACTTGCGTCCGGGTCACGAGATGTCATTCCAAAGGGAAACAGGAGTTTGCAATTATCGGGAGTTTCCCTTATCATTCGGAGCGCAAGTACGGGAACCCCCCTTAGCTGCTGTTTCAGGAGCATTGTCTCTTTTTTCAATTGATGTTACAATCTCCGCTGATCCAGCCAGCGAGATTGATCATAATCGTTCGTGTATTCCGCACTCTTGCAGAATTCAATCATCACCCTTTTACCTTGACCGCCCTTAGGAGGTATGAAATGCTCAAACGACGTGTGAGGTTCTGGGCCGCTATAATGCTTATTGCAGTTATTGCTGTGTCGGGCTGCGCGCCGCGCGCCGGCCAGGGAAGTATCGAGGCCGATGCCGACCAATTGGTCATTGACCTGCCTGCGCTGGTACTTGACTTTGGCGCGGACGGGATGGCCACGATTAAGAACGCTGCCTTGGCCGACCTGGTGGGCTCCCTTGGCGTAGATATGGATCTGGCCGTTCCGGCTGAGATGGTCTTCATGATGGAGGCCAGTAACATTCAGCACATCCAGGTTAGCAACACACCTGAGGGCTTGCTGCTTCTGGTCAACGGTCGGAGTATTCCGAATATCAGCTACGATGGCGATTCGCTGAATGCGCTACCGGGAGCGCTAAGTTCCTTCGGCATGGTCATTCCGATGGCGGATCTGCTCTTTGCGTTGGTGGACAGGATTGGGATTGGCGTGATTGCCCGCTTCCCGGTCGCGCCTGGGGCTGACGAGATTCCGCTCTACGTGGCAGGTGACAGCGACGCAGCGATGGCTGCCCAAGCCGCGCAGGAAGAGTTCCTGGCAGCCGTGGGCACGCCGCCGCGCATCAATCTGCCGATTTTCTATGAGGCGGATGGCAGCTTCAGCATCGGCGACATGTCCATTGATGAGATGAATGCGATGACGGGAGGGGCGCTTGGCGGTCTTGCCTTGACCATAGGTCAGATCGGAATGGCCGGGGCCCTGGGGATCTCCCAATTGGGCATCAGCACAAATGTCGACGGGATCACGATTTCCATTGACGGCGACGCATTGCCGACTTTGGACTGGTCAGATGGCAAGGCCAGCAACCTGATCGAACTGGTAACCAGCATCCCATTGCTGGACATGGCGATGCCGGGCATGGGTTCGATGATGCCCACGATTCTTCAGATTCTGCCGCTGGTGCAGGCGACAGAGTTCGACCTGACGTTGCATTTCTAAGTCGGTTATCGCCTGAACAGGCCTGGCTGACAACAATGACTGACTAAGTCGGGCGAGTGTCAAGCTTGAAAGGAAGAGGAGCGGCTTTTTGCCGTTCCTCTTTTTGCATTGGTTGAAGGGGCTCCGCTGAAAGTTTCAGCTGGCGTTCAGTAGACAGAGGGCGACCAGATTAAAGTACTAACCACCGGAAGGGGTTGTGGAAGAGTCTAAGTAGCAGTCGAGGTAGAGCCGGTCATGTAGAGATCGCCGGGCTCAAATCCGCGCGCTGCGTAGTAGGCCTGTGTGCCGGTGGCGGCAATGACGCTGATGCGTTCGAACCCGGCGTCACGGCTGATGCGCCTGGCCTCATTCAGTAGGCGCGTGCCCACGCCAACGTGTTGCGCGGCTCCCTTTTCTACGCCGCCGATTGCCAGCGCCGGCCCATAGACATGTATTTCACGAATCATGGCTTTGCCGCGAATCTCATCCAAAAATGCCCGACTTCCCGCATTGGGATCCTTTGGCAGACTTAGCCTCAGGAATCCTGCAAGTGGGGCCCTCTCCAAGTCGACCTGCGAGCCGTTTTCTTTGCTATCGTCCACGACATACTGCAGGAAGTGCTCGACCGTACAGTCGGTTGCGTAGGTGGTGACGGTTAATCTGAGCGTTTCCTCACTCACGTGCCGGCGCCGGACTTCACGGCAACGGATACAGCCGCAGCGGTCGCCGCGACGCGCCAACTCTTTGTGGACTACCTCACGCAGGTTGCTCGTCTTCACACCAGCCTCGATGTGATGCGCAGGAATATCGCGAAACAGGCGGTTGATACGGGTGTATGGGGGTACGGTCGGCTTGATGTCGGCGAGAAGGTTTACCAGTTCCCGTTCCGTATAGGGCGTGTAGTCTCCGGCCTGCCATTTTTCGTAGAGCTCGGTGCCTGCGATCAAGGAGCAAGGGTAGATTTTGAGTTCATCGGGACGGACTGAAGGATCATCGAAGAAACGGCGGAACGATTCCCGGTCCGATTCCAATGTAGCTCCGTAGAGATTTGGCATCCAGTGCAGATGCAGTTTGAATCCAGCCGTTCTCAAAAGAGCCAATGCTTCCCTTACCTCGGCCCCTGAGTGGCCGCGCTTGTTCAATTCCAGGACGTCGTCCTCCAGGCTCTGGACGCCTATTTGCACCT
>VYDA01000161.1:7129-7521 GCA_009843665.1 Caldilineaceae bacterium SB0675_bin_29
CTCAACGACAAGACCAACGTTGCGGTGCGCCGCGAATACGTTTCGACTTTGCGCTTCTTCCAACGTGGCAGAGGGTAACTGGCCGGGAGCAGCGTAGGAGTTCATGGCGTCATAACAGCGGCGGACGAACCATTCGCGGTAGTCCTGGCTGTATGCGCTCCATGTACCTCCCAGAATCAGCAGCTCCACTTTGCTGGCGTCATGGCCGATACTTTCGAACGCATCGATGCGACCCAGCGTCTGTTTGAAGGGGTCAAAGCCGTCGCGCTCGGCCCGCTGCGCGCCCGGTTCGTCGAAGATGTAGCTCTTGGGCATGCGCCAGTCGTCGGGGCAGAATATGCACTGGCCGGGGCAGCCGGCGGGCGCTGTCAGAACGGTTACGGGCGCGACGC
>VYDA01000120.1 GCA_009843665.1 Caldilineaceae bacterium SB0675_bin_29
AGTTAGCCCCGCTCTGGTTCAATTGGGCAAGATACGAAAGTCGGAAATGGAACACCCCAGCATTGAAGCGAGTTCGGCGGACGGTCTGCGCCAACTTACGGACGAAACACAATTTGAGCAGGCGTTACAGGCCGCCGCCGCCCGCGCTCTGGAAAGCTGGGACATCGACGTAACCGCAATTTCCTTGGTATCACATTCCGAAAACATCGTTTTTCGAGTTGACTCCGAATGCGGTCAACCCTTCGTTTTCCGCTTTCATCGCCCCGGCTACCATACACTTCCCGAACTGCACGGCGAATTTCACTGGACTGCCGCCCTGAACCGGTCGGGGATCGGCGCCCCTGTGCCCCGCCTTTCAAAAGACAAGCGCGCCTTTGTCCCTTTCGACCTGCCTGAACTGTCCCAGACAAGGTTCGTGAGTATGGTCGAGTGGGTCGATGGGACCCCGATGGCAACCCTTATTGAACAGGAGGCCCAACCTGCCAGACTTGCAAGTTACTTCCACAAGGTCGGCAAACTGGCTGCCCGCATCCATAACCAGGCCGCACTTTGGAGCCTGCCCGCAGGTTTCGAACGCCATGCCTTCGACGCCGATGGACTAATGGGTGAATCGCCTTTCTGGGGGCCCTTTTGGGAGCAGTCGGACCTGAAGCCCGCCGAACGTGCGCAGGTCATCTACGCCCGCGACAAAATCTATGACCTCCTGACCGATTACGGCAAAGAGCAAGCGACCTTCAGCCTGATTCACGCCGACTTGCACCCGGGCAACCTCATCACAACTGGCGAAAACGTACATATAATCGATTTCGACGATTCCGGTTTCGGATGGCATCAGTATGAACTCGCGGTAGCCATTTCCTACTACCAGGACAATCCCCATTTTGAAACAATCCGTGAGGCCATTATTACAGGCTATCTGACTGAGCGCCCCTTATCCCGGTCGGACATCGACCTTCTGCCCGTCTTTGTGCTCATCAGGAGCATGGTGTCGCTCGGCTGGATTGAACAGCGCCCGGAGCTCGACAGCAGCTACAAGGCGCCCACTCTGATCAAAAGGGCCTGCGAACAGTCCAGGGAGCTCTTCGGCGCCGTCTGACCCACTCGTTCACAAGTGTCGACCGCCTGAGGAATAGGGGACGGCTGGCCAAAGAGGTCCTCGGGTCTCCTGCCAGAATCCTCACTATTCATCCTCGTTCTCCATTTCCGTTCCCAGTTTCATGGGCCTCCTCTTTCGGTCCTATCGCCCCGGAGAGCAGCCTCGCCCGAGAGCCATCTGGCGCCAATTACAAGGAATAGAATCCTTCCAATCTCGTGGGGTGAGCAATGAGAAGAGTTCGATACAACTGCGCAATGAGCCTGGACGGGTTTATCGCCGACGCCAACCACGGCTTTGACTGGATCATGATCGATCCCGAAATTGACTTCGAAGAACTTTCTTCGCAGTTCGACACCTACCTGATAGGGCGCAAAACTTTCGAGGTAGTCGGAGGAGCAGAGGCACAGAGGCCGGGGGATCGGCACTATGTTTTCTCAAACAGCCTGAAACAGAGTGAGCACAAAGATGTGAGCATTATCGGCGAGGACTGGCTGGAGGTAGTGCGCGCGCTGCGGACCGAATCGGGCAAAGACATCTGGCTGTTTGGAGGCGGACGCCTGTTTGGCAGCTTGTGCAATGAAGGTCTCGTGGACACGGTGGAAGTATCAGTCATTCCCATCTTGCTGGGCGGCGGCGTGCCTCTTGTTACCGGCCTGTCGAGGCAGGTCAATCTGATCTTGAAAGAGCAGAAGGTGTACGAAAAGACGGGAACGGCGCTGCTTTCGTATGAGGTAGACAGAGCCAGTTTCACATCGGACGACTGAAGAGCCTGCAGACGCAGCGCCAGCTCAGTTGCTCTCCCAATGTCCGATTACAGCCGTGCCCAGAGGGAGACGAGTAACTGGCGCCACCTGTTTCTATGTAACCGGCAGGCAACGAAGTAGAATGGGTCTACCGAAAGTCCGCATTTCCCAGGATTTCGAAGAATACGCCTTCCAATTAAGCTAAGGATTACATGACCCATAAAGAATCTGATGGACGACAAAATGACGGTACACGTCCTCTCCCTTCCACTGACACAGATAACGCAGACGAAAACGTAAACCCCTTGGACCTGGTTGAGCCAGAAAACGCGCTGCCGGACATAGCGCTGGCGGATCTGCCGGCAGTAGCGCAAAAAGCCGCCGCCAGCGCCGGCTGGTCCAACCTTATGCCTGTACAGGCAAAGGCAATCCCCTATCTCTTGGCTGGGCGCGATCTCATGGTCCAGTCGCGCACCGGAAGCGGCAAGACGGGCGCGTTTTTGCTTCCCCTGCTTCATCAGATAAGACTCGACAGGCGTGTCTGCCAGGCCCTGATCCTGGTCCCAACTCGTGAATTGGCTCTCCAGGTCTCCAAGGAGGCCGCGCTCCTGGGCGAGGTAGCCGGCGTGAGCTCGGTTGCAGTCTATGGCGGCGTCAAGTACGGCCCCCAGACTTCAGCGCTGCGTGAAGGCGCCCAGATGGTGATCGGCACGCCCGGGCGCATTCTCGACCACCTGTTGCAGCGCAACCTCCGCCTCGATGACCTGCACCACCTCGTGTTTGACGAAGCCGACCGGATGTTGTCAATGGGTTTCTACCCCGATATGCTGCAGGTGCAGACCTTTCTGCCTTCGAGGCGAATCCACGGTTCCATGTTCTCGGCCACCTTCCCCGCCCACGTGCTGCGCCTGGCCCAGCAGTTTCTGACCGAGCCGGACTTTCTAAGCCTCAGCCGCGATCGCGTCCACGTAGCCGAGGCCGAGCACATCCTCTACGCCGATCCCGGCATGAAAAAAGACCGCGCCCTCGTGCGTCTGATCGAAGTGGAAAACCCCGCGGCCGCGATTGTTTTCTGTAACACTCGTCGGACCGTCGACTACGTAACCATAGTCCTGCAGCGCTTCGGTTACGATGCCGACAAGATCAGCTCGGACCTCAATCAGAACGAGCGTGAACGGGTGATGCGACGAGTCCGGGAGGGGAAACTGAGATTGCTCGTGGCCACCGATGTGGCGGCCCGCGGCATCGACATACCCGAACTTTCCCATGTCTTCCAGTATGAGCCGCCCGAAGATCCTGAGTCCTACATCCACAGGGCCGGACGCACCGCCCGCGCCGGCGCCTCCGGGGCCGCAATCTCTCTGACGGCCTCCTTCGACGAGCGCATGCTGATGGAGCGGATCGCCAAACGCTACACCATCCCTCTGGAGGAGCGCAAGCTCCCCTCCGATGACGAAGTGGCGGCCACTGTCTCCGAGCGCGTCACCTCTCTCCTGGAGGCCAAGCTCCGCGGCCGTGACAACCTGCAAACCGAACGCATGCGTAGATTCCGGCCCCTGATCGACGAGTGGATGGAATCTGACGAAGGTCAGACGCTTCTGGCGATGCTGGTCGACGACTTCTATCAAGAATCCCTGCACGCCCCGCCCGCGCTGCCCGAAGAAAGGCCCACCGAACGCCCCCCCAGGCAGGGACGCAAAAGAAGTCGCAGTGGCCGCACCCGCCGGCCCCGCAATCGCCGCAATTGAAGAAACTCTTTCAAGGATTTCTGAGGTTCCGCCCAGTTTGCACGCGGAATCGTGATGGGGCCTGAGGAAAGTTTGGGGTTGCCTCCTTGCCTGCTGGGGCCGCCACCACCTGTGGAGGAATTCGCCTTGGCCGCGGGCGCAACTTCATCAGCCCCGCTACCTTGGCGTTTACTTACAATTCGCCCGGCACATTCTGACGCAACTCGGCCAGCCACGCGGCAGCAGAGGAATCACTGGGCGCGCGCCAGTCTCCACGCGGACTGAGTGACCCACCACTGCCCACTTTGGGGCCGTTGGGGACGGCCGTACGTTTGAACTGGCTGATCTGGAAGAATCGAAACAGAAACAGTTCCAGCCACTTCCTGATCTCGGCTAGGTCGTACTCATTGCGCTTGTGCTCCGGCAGAAACTCCGGCCACAGACCCTGGCTGCGATCGCCCCAGGCCTGCAACGCCATGAACGCCACCTTGCTGGGCCGGAAACCGTAGCGCGAAATGTAGTAAAGAAAAAAATCCTGCAGTTCGTACGGCCCGATCTTGGCTTCAGTGGACTGGGCAGGCCCGTCCTCAGACCCGTCTCCTGGCACCAGCTCCGGTGATATTTCCGTGTCCAGGACAGACTGGAGCACACTGCTGGCGGCCTCGTCGAACTGTGACGTGGCGATCACCCATCGGATAAGATGCTGAATGAGCGTCTTAGGGACCGAGGCGTTCACATTGTAATGGCTCATCTGGTCGCCAACGCCGTACGTGGCCCAGCCCAGGGCCAGCTCACTCAGGTCTCCTGTGCCTAGGACAAGCGCATCATTGTAGTTGGCCAGCCGGAAGAGATGGCTGGTGCGTTCGCCTGCCTGCACATTCTCAAAAGTAATGTCGTACTCCGGGTCCTCTTCCGCGAAAGGATGGCCGATGTCCCGGAACATCTGCATGGAAGAGGGCCGGATGTCGATCTCATGCCCGCTGGCGCCGAACGCTTCCATCAATCGGTGGGCGTTAGTACGCGTGCCGTAGCTGGTCGCAAAGCCAGGCATCGTGTAAGCAAGGATGTTCTTGCGCGGCAGCTTGAGACGGTCCATCGTACGCGCCGCCACAATGAGTGCTTGCGTGGAATCCAACCCCCCCGAAATGCCGACCACAATCTTCTCAATGCCGGTCGCTCTGAGACGCTGCATCAGGCCGTGTACCTGAATGTTATAAGCCTCGAAGGCCTGCTCGTCCCTCCGCACCGCATCGCTTGGGACGAAGGGAAATCGCTCGATCTGGCGTTCAATTCGGTCGAGTCGCTGCGGGCAAGCATTCGAGTCTCGGCCGTCTGCACTCGCGCCCACGCCTGGAGTCCGAAAGTCGAAGCGCACCTTCCGCACCGCCTCCAGTTGGGACCGGTGCAATGCCGCCGCGTCATTGAAGCTGGTCTGCCTCATGCGGCTCTGCGCCAGCCGTTCCGTGTCGATATCGGCAACGATCATCTGCTCGTGATCCGCGAATCTCTCTGATTCGGC
Organism: Caldilineaceae bacterium SB0675_bin_29; assembly: GCA_009843665.1. Taxonomy (GTDB): domain Bacteria; phylum Chloroflexota; class Anaerolineae; order Caldilineales; family Caldilineaceae; genus Bin5. The sequence continues at coordinate 5,086 of VYDA01000120.1, forward strand.
GAGCAACTCACCGTCTTCATAGATGAGCGCGTGTCCATCCCAGGCCAGATCAGTCGTCGATTCACCCGGACCGGCTGCTGAGTAAAGATAGGCTGCAATACACTTGCCCGACTGACTGGCGCACAGGTCCTTCCGGTAGAGAGACTTACCGATAGTGATGTTGGAAGCCGACAGATTGGCCAGCACCGTGGCTCCCGCCAGTGCGGCGTAGGAGCTGGGTGGAATCGGCGTCCACACGTCTTCGCAGATCTCCACGTGCAGGATAAATTCGCCCTTCGGGCCGCCCGTTCCTCCCTCTGTACTACGTAACCGTCTCGCCACTCCGTCACCCGCAGTAGTAATCCCAGCCCTGAACAGAAGATCGTTGCCAAATGGCACCGTGTTCCCCAGGAACTGCACTTCACCGCCAACCGCATGGCGAGCTGCACTGAACTGTCGTGTCTCGTAGAATTCGCGGTAACTGGGCAGGTAGGTCTTCGGCACGATACCTAGCACCTGGCCGCGGTAAATGACAACCGCACAGTTGAACAGACGGTTTTCGAAACGCAGCGGCGCGCCGACCAGCAGAACTGGCGTCAGTTGCCTGCTTTCCACTGCGATCTGACTGATTCCGGCCAGAACGCCGTCCAGAAGAGCCTCTTGCTGCAGCAGGTCGTCGATCGCGTAGGAGGAAATCCCTAACTCTGGAAACAAGGCAACCGCGGCGCCGGCTTCCGACGCCCTGCCCGCCAGGGCTGATGTGTTTCTCGTGTTAAACTCTGGGTCCGCGACCCTGACGTGGGGCACACAGACCGCTACGCGTACGAACCCATGACTATAAATTGAGTTGAAGTTTTCGGTCATCTTGCCCTAGGCGGATTCCAAAACTCACAGGCGGTGCAGCGACAAACTGTGCGCCATGTATTATCAGAGATATTGACTGCCGTTGCAAGGCTCAATTGACATGCGCAATTGAATTCTGCGATAATCGCTGAAAGGACCTGCGGCCAGCATGCGAAGCTTGTCCCAGCCAGGCGCGGCAATCATGGCCAGTCGTTCAATGGACTATTCTCCCTTGTCCACTTGCTATCTGACCAACCTTCGTCAATCCCGGGGTCGCCGCAACTAGCCCATGGTTCCCAACAGTCCTGAACTTTAGGCGCCACTGGAATCTCAGACGAAAAAATGACCTGGAAAGTTGCCGGCATTAACTTCGACCATGCCCATATGGGCGATCTCCTCCGCCAGTGCCATGAGCATCCCGAGGTGGAGATAGTCGGAATCTGCCATACCGACAGCGAGAGGATGGCCTCCGCAATCGCGAACTTTGCCATTCCTGCGGAGCAAGTCTTTATCGATTTTCGCGAGTGCCTCAAGAGGACCCAGCCGGACATTGTGATTCTGTGTCCCTCTACTGCGACCCACGCCGAGTGGGTGTGCAATGTTGCCCCTTACGACGTCCACGTTCTCCTCGAAAAGCCTTTCGCCGCCGACCTGGCCGCAGCCGACAGAATGATTGCAGCGATGGCGGCGTCGCAGAAACAGTTCATCATCAACTGGCCGCTGCGCTGGTACCCCTGTCACGTCACCGCCAGGCGGCTCCTGGCAGAGGGGACTATCGGCGATCTGATAGAGGTCCACTACTATGACGGCAATCGCGGGCCGCTCTTCCACGTTGCCGACAAGGAGGAGACCGACGAAGAGTACCGGCAGCGAAAAAGCGAAAGCTGGTTCTATCAGAAGACCCAGGGTGGCGGGTCACTCCTGGACTATCTGGGCTATGGGGTTACACTCGGGACTTGGTTTCTTGACGGCCGGGCCCCCCTGGAGGTGACGACCGTAGTCGACGACCCTGCCGGCCTGGAGGTCGACGAGCATAGCATCACGATCTGCAAATATGAGTTCGGGCTCTCCAAGTTTGAGACACGCTGGGGCACCTTTACCGACCCGTGGACGTTGCAGCCGCAACCCAAATGTGGATTCGTGTTGAAGGGGACCGATGGCACGATCAGCAGCTACGACTACGAGGACACCGTGCGGATCCAGACGCCTCACCGTCCTCAAGGCGATGACCATCCAGTTGACAGTCTAGTGCCCCCGAACCAAAACGTAATCCAGTATTTCGTCAATTGCCTCGAGACGGGGCAAGATCCTGAAGGTCCGCTGTCGCCCTCGATCTGTCGAATCGGCCAGCAGATCGTAGACTCGGCAATCCGCAGTGCCCGTGAGAGGCGTACAGTCCCCCTTCTGGCCTAGCCGAAACTGCCAATAGCAAGAAACGCCGGTCTCCGTGACCGGCGCCCTCATGCCTTCTGCGCATGCACAAAGTCGAAGAACTCAGTTCATTGCAACCTGACTGTGGGCGGTGACGGACTCGCACCGCCGGCCGAGTCCGAGTAAGGGAATCGCTC
>VYDA01000638.1 GCA_009843665.1 Caldilineaceae bacterium SB0675_bin_29
CTCTGAAACTGTGTATTCGTTCTTGGGGATAAAACCTGACTTCCCTGCGAAGATTCCTACGGAGTACGGAACGCCGCGTCGCTCTCTGCCATCTCCCGCGCAGCAGTCGTAGAAGCGGCGTCGGCCCTGTGCCGGGAGTTTGCCCCCCCCACTGCCGAAGTACCCTCCTGCTCAGTCTGGTCTGCACCGCAGTTCACGCATATGTCCCACTCATGCCGCATCGCTTTCCCGCAGTTCGAGCACGCGTAGCGCAGCTGACTGTGGCAGTTTGAGCAAAAGTTCCAGTGGTCCTGCACTGGCAAACCGCAGCGGTAGCAGGCAAGTGTCGACTCCAGCTCCCTGAGAAGAGATTCCTCCTCAAGCGCACGGTCGAATACATCGGCCAGAGTCTCTCTGGGGCGGACCATCATGTTGAGGACGAGCCCAACCAGCGGGAATACCAGTACCATCAGACTGGCAAGACCAATCGCAAGCCAGTCCCGCGTCCGGCTCCGAATGTCGTTGAATGTCCATATCCCCATCGCGATCCAGAAGGCAAAGATGAACGCGCCCAATAGAGCTACGAATATCCCTATGAGGGTTGCTATGGTGTTGGACAGTTCCGCCAGCATTCAGTTCTCCAGTCGAAATAGGCGAAGACCCAACTCGGCTTCAGAAGAGAGGGCGCCAAACTGAGAGCTTCAAGAAAAAACTACATTCGACGATTATAGCCCACCCATTCAGTTTGTTCAAAAGAAGTGAGGAAAACAACCGGAGTCCAAAGCTGACCTTTCCCGTTCGCTCGAGAAACCTCATTCCATGCCTCGCGCCGCGAACCGCTTTGGCCGTCCAGCCAAACTAATGCGAAGTTCAAAGGATTCCTTGGGTGCGCACACACCGACCCTCCTCTCAACGATGCCTAATTGAAGCCGGTTCCACTCTCCTCCGACCCTCCTACTGATGCTCCCTACACCCATTCAGGTCCAAAACCAGGCCAGAATGGGGAAATTTGACTCGGTTGTGATCCCTATAGTATTGTATTATACTTGAGTAGGACCTTCCCTTGCAGCAGTTTCGCAGGGAAATCCGGCCGAACAGGGCTATTGACGCGTCTGCGGGGGGCGCCGCCTTGCTTGGCTAGAATCTTTCTTCTGTCCAGTCTAAGACTGGCAAGTGTAGAGTGATACTTTCTCAACATTCACCAAAAGGAGCATTGTATGAAAAGCATGAGGAAATTGAACAAAGCCGGTATGATTCTGTCGATGGTTATCGGCATGATCATCGCGGCCTGCATGAGCCCCGCAGCAGGCCCCGAAGTCGTCGAGTCCGACGAGGCGGCAGCGCCGGCAATGCAGGAAGTACAGTCCACGCTTAGCATCGTCCAGGAACGCGGCAAGCTGGTCTGCATCGGTAATTCCCAACTCCCAGGCTTCGGCTTCCTCGACTCCGAAGGCAACTTCTCCGGCTTTGACGTCGACTACTGCCGCGCCATCGCCGCCGCCATCTTCGGCGATGCCAACGCCCTCGAAGTGAGGCCTGCCACGGCGAGAGAGCGCTTCACCATCCTATCCAGTGGTGAAGGCGACGTCATCATCCGTAACACCACCTGGACGATGTCTCGCGACACCGACTTGGGCATGAACTTCGGCCCTACTACCTTCTACGATGGCCAGGGACTCATGGTCCGCAAGGAGAGCGGCGTCGCAACTTTGCAGGACCTGCAGGGCGCATCAGTCTGTGTCGTTACCGGTACCACGACCGAGCTTAACCTTGCCGATCAGTTCGCCGCCGCAGGTGTCAGCTACGAAGCGGTCGTTTTCGAAGACTTTGACCAGTCCTTCACCGCCTACGATGAAGGCCGCTGCGACGCCGTCACCACCGACAAGTCGAGCCTCGTCTCCCGCCAGACTACGCTCACAGTCCCTGGGGATCACGTCATCATTAATGTGACACTCTCCAAGGAGCCTCTGGGTCCGGCCGTCCGCCATGGCGATGACCAGTGGTTCGATATCGTCAACTGGGTCGTCTTCGCCACAATGTTGGCGGAAGAGCACGGTATCACCTCCCAGAACGTCGACAGCTTCATGGACAGTAACGACCCCAACATTCGCAAACTGTTGGGGCTGGAAGGCGACTTCTGTGCCAAGATCGGCCTCTCCAACGCCGGCTGCTTCGTGGACGTCATCAAGCAGCTCGGCAACTACGCTGAGATCTACGATCGCAATCTCGGGCCCGATACGGTCTTTGACCTGCCCCGCGGCCTGAACAGCCTCTACACTGACGGCGGAATCCTTTACGCACCCCCAGTCCGCTAGTTCACTTTCATTGCCATGCGGCCGGTCTCGCGGCCGGTCGCATGGCTGCAGCTACCCCTGAGACAGCCTATGCAGGAGATTCACGCCAGTCAGGTTCGCCCGCCCTTCTACCGCGATGAGCGCGTCCTCGGCATCTTCAGCCAACTCCTGGTTGTAATTATCGTCGTCGGGCTTGGCCTTTTCTTCTACAACAACATGATCACTGGCCTGCGAGAGAAGCACAACATCGCCATCACTTTCAGCTTCCTCACGCAGACCGCCGGCTTCGACATTGGCGAAAGCCTGATCGAATACTCCCGTGAACGGACCTACCTCAGGGCCTTCGTCGTCGGCCTGCTAAATACATTCCAGGTCGCCGTCCTCGGCATTATTTTTGCCACCGCACTCGGAATCTTCGTCGGCGTAATGCGCCTTTCAACCAACTTCCTTGTCAGCAAAATCGCCGCCGTTTATATCGACATCTTTCGCAATATCCCCCTTCTCGTTCTGCTGATCTTTTGGGCGCAGGGCGTCTTCCTTAAGTTGCCGCGAGTGGCCGACGCCATAGTCCTGGGCGACGCCGTCTATCTAAGCAACCGCGGCGTGGCCATCCCCTGGGGTATCCCTACAGAGTCCTGGAGTACCTACCTCATCATCCTGGGCGCAGGCATCGTGGTGGGCGCCGGACTCGCGTACTTTCTGCGCGAACAAGGCAAACGAACCGGGCGCATGCCGCTCGTAACGCTCTGGTTTATCGTGACCGTCGCCGCAGTCGGCCTGATCGGCTGGATCGTTCTGCCGCAACCGATGACGCTCGACGTACCTATCCTGGAAGGCTTCAACACCCAGGGGGGCAAAATCCTCAGCCAGCAGTTCATGGCCCTGCTCTCTGGACTCATAATATATACCGCAGCCTTTATCGCCGAAGTCGTTCGCGCAGGAATACAGTCAGTCTCTAAGGGCCAGCGCGAGGCCGCCACTGCATTGGGCCTTACCGCTGCACAGACTTTGCGCCTGATAATCTTCCCTCAAGCCTTGCGCGTCATCATTCCGCCCCTCACCAGCCAGTACCTGAATCTGACCAAGAACTCCTCCCTTGCCATCGCCATCGGCTACCCGGACCTTTTCGCCGTCGCCGGCAACACCATCCTGAACCAGACCGGCCGCGAAATTGAAATGTTTACCATGATTATGGGTACCTACCTGTCGCTCAGCTTGCTGACCTCCCTGCTAATGAATATCTACAACCGCCGCATACGACTCGTTGAACGTTAGCGGCTGCCGAAAACCTGGAATCCACAAACGAAAACCGCTTCTATAGACCGCACTCACCGAGGATCGACCTACAGATGACCACAGCGGCTGGCACCCCAACGGACCGCTCTGTCCTTCCAGTAACCGAGCGCTACACACTTCTCGGCTGGCTGAGGCGCAACCTCTTCAGTGACCTCTTCAATTCGCTGCTGACGCTTGTCGCCCTGGCTTCGATTCTCATTGTCGCCCGCCTCCTCCTGCGCTGGGCATTTAACACCGCCGAGTGGGGCGTCATCCCGGCAAACTTCAACTTGATCATGCGCGGCCAGTATCCTGCCATCGAAGCTTGGCGTCTCTGGCTTGTCATCTATCTGCTAGGAACTGTCGTAGGCATTGTGTGGCGGCTAATTGTTGGCCAGTTTAACACCACCGCTCGCGTTCTCGTTGCCATTCCTTTAGTCCTCATGCTCATCCCCTTTTTCTCCATGGGGACGCGGCTTTACCTCCTGATTACCGCCGTCGCTTCTTTTGCTGGATACTTCATCGCTGGCTATCTGCCCATCCTGCACCGCGGCCGCGCTGCTGTCTACTTCGTCATCGCCTACCTCGTAGTAATGCTGATCCTCTTGCGTGGCGTCGGCGCTGAAGACGGCTCCTTGCCGCCCGTCCAGCCAATTCTCTGGGGAGGCCTCCTGCTCTCCCTCCTGTTAGCCTTTTTCGGCATCACGCTCTCTTTCCCTCTCGGCGTCCTTCTCGCCCTTGGCCGCCAGTCCAGGCTGCCCGCCATCCGCGTAATAAGCGTCATCTATATCGAGTTCATCCGCGGCGTCCCTCTCATCAGCCTGCTCTTCATGGGGCAGATCATGCTTCAGCTCTTTCTGCCCGACGGCTTCCCGCTCGTGGACCGTGTCCTGCGCGCCCTCGTCGCCATAACACTCTTTTCCGCCGCCTATACCGCCGAAAACGTGCGCGGCGGCCTGCAATCGATTCCCCGCGGACAGTACGAAGCCGCCCAGGCCGTCGGCCTCAGCACGTACCAGTCCACCATTCACATTATCCTGCCCCAGGCCCTGCGTGCCGTAATCCCTGTCCTCGTTGGGCAGTTCATCAGCCTGTTCAAAGACACAACCCTGGTTGCCCTGGTCGGCATCTTCGACCTGCTCGGAATCGCCCGCACGATCATTGCCAACCCTGATTGGCTCGGGACCCAGCAGGAGGTCTTCGCCGTCATCGCCGTCCTATTCTGGATTTTCAGCTATACCATGTCCTTCGCCAGCCGTCGCCTCGAACGGCGCCTGGGCGTCGGTCAACGCTAATCATACAAAGCAAGTGCACAGCAGAGTATTCTTAACCTTCGCATGTGTCCAAACGAGGTGCCAAAAATGTCAGAAAACACCGCGGCCGACGAAATCATTATCTGCCAGGACGTCTGCAAATGGTTCGGTGATTTTCAGGCTCTTAAGAACTGCAGCCTGCGCGTCCAGGCCCAGGAAGTGGTCGTCATCATCGGGCCTTCCGGTTCCGGCAAGTCCACTTTCATTCGCTGCATCAACCGGCTTGAAGAGCATCAGGCGGGCGACATCATCGTCGACGGTATCCCCCTCACCCGCGACGTGCGCAACATCGAGCAGATTCGCTCCGAAACCGGCATGGTCTTCCAACAATTCAACCTCTTTCCTCATCTGACGGTCTTGGAAAACATCACCCTGGCCCCGATCCAGGTTCGTAAGATGAAAAAGGATGAAGCCATGGAGACCGCCATGGGCCTGCTCAACAGAGTCGGCATACCGGAACAGGCCGACAAATATCCCGGTCAGCTCTCCGGCGGTCAGCAGCAGCGCGTCGCCATCGCCCGCTCGCTCGCCATGTCTCCCAAGATTATGCTCTTCGACGAACCGACTTCGGCCCTTGACCCGGAGATGATCAAAGAGGTTCTCGACGTCATGCAGGAATTGGCCGAAACCGGCATGACCATGCTCGTCGTTACCCACGAAATGGGCTTCGCTCGCGAGGTCGCAGACCGCATCGTCTTCATGGACGGCGGCGAAATCATGGAAGTCGGCACGCCCGAACACTTCTTCACCAACGCTCAGCACGAGCGCACCAAGCTCTTCCTCAGCCAGATCCTCTGAGACCAGCGCACAATCAAACGCTGCCGGAGCGATGACGGCAATGCAATCCCCGTCCTGAAATGACTCGGGGGCCGCAAATGGACCGGTTGAATTCTTGGATTCCGGTCCAGCCAGCTGGTACAAACGCAATGCAACGCACCGCCACCGCATATTCAGACTTGAGACGTCCAGAGATCGGGAATTAGGATGAAAAAGACACGCCTGGTATTGCTGATAGTCGTTGCTCTCCTTGGCATCACCGTGCCGCTCTACGCGCAGGAAGCCGGCCTGACCCTCGAAGATCTGGCCGCCAGAGTTGAAGCCATGGTGGAATTGGTCTCCACCATGTCCGACCGCTTGGCCACCTACGAAGACCGGCTTGCAGCCCTGGAAGCGACTGCTACACCCACGGTGACGCCTACGCCGTCGCCCACGCCTCCGCCCACCCCGACGCCAACGGCGACCTCCGCGTCGCCGACAGTGAGCATCAACCGCATTATGAACGTGCGCGCAGGCCCGGGCACCAACTACCCCATCCTCGGACAGGCTTCGCCTGGCGACCAATACCCCATCTCCGGAAAGAACCCTGCCGGTGGCTGGTGGCAGATCATCTACCGCGGCCAGTACGCCTGGGTCTACAGCCCATTGGTGACCGCCACCTATCCCGAGCTCGTGCAAGTGGCGCCAGTCTTTCGCACGCCGCCTCCGACCCCGGTCCCAACGGCAACACCAATTCCGCCTACCCCCGTACCGCAACCTGTGACCGACCCGTGCGCAGGCATCGGCGGCGACGGCTGCAAATTCAGGTTGCGAAACACCGATCTAAGGCATAACGGCGGCAGCGAGTTGAAGCTCTATGTCGGTTTCGTCCATGAAGGACGCGGCGATGAGATTCAGGGCATCGGCGGCAACTATTACGTGGAGCTGCACAAAGATGGTGTCCACGTAGGCGCAGTCAACAACTCGACGCGCGGCGGAAACTCCACCCACCGAGGGCCCCAGGGAAATAAGTACAACTATCTGAAAGCCGTCCCCCTCAGCCAGGTTCCCGGCGGAAACGTGGACGGCAACTACATGATCTTCGTCAGAGACGGCAACGGCGAACGCGACAGCCAGAACTTCAACTTTTCCGTTTCAGGCGGCAATGGCGAAGTATGGCTCATATTTGCCCAGAACAACTGAGATGCCCTAGCGCGGAGATGTCGGCGAAGAACCAGTGGCAAGAACGAACCAAAACGAACCTGTCGCGAGCAGTGCAGACAAGCCGAACATCTCCGCCCCTCTCAATCCTCCAGGATCCCTGCTGAGCGGCGCCCTGAAAACGCGAAGACCGTCTCTCAGAGCTTTGGGGAAAGGACGGCAAAGGCTTTGACCAAGGAAACCGCCCATACAGCCGCCCCCGAACTGTCCGTCACCCGTTGGTTCAACACCGAAGCCAACCCAACTCTATCCAACCTCCGCGGCGAGGTCGTCGTGATCGAAGCATTCCAGATGCTCTGCCCCGGCTGCGTCTCTCACGGGATCCCACAGGCCAAAAGAATCCAGCAGAACTTTGGCGAGGATGTAACTCTCCTCGGTCTTCACACCGTCTTCGAACACCACCAGGCCATGACCCCCGTCTCACTCGAAGCCTTCCTGCACGAGTACCAGATTACCTTCCCCGTCGGCGTCGACGCCCACACACCCGGCGTCACCACCCCCATAACAATGGGCCGCTACCGCCTGCGCGGCACCCCCAGTCTCGTCGTCATCGACCGCGCCGGCCAGCTCCGCGTCAACGCCTTCGGCCACGTCGAAGACCTCCCCCTCGGCGCCGCCCTCGCCCGCC
>VYDA01000287.1:0-5548 GCA_009843665.1 Caldilineaceae bacterium SB0675_bin_29
GTCGTCAACCAGGTCGCGCCCAAAGACCGCAACATCGGCATGGTGTTCCAGAGCTACGCCCTCTACCCCCACATGAGCGTCCGCCAGAACATCGGCTACCCCCTCAAACTCAAGAAATCGCCCACCGCCGAGATGGAGGACCGTGTGCAGCGCGTCGCCGATATGATGGGCATCGGCCACCTGCTCGACCGCCGCCCTGCCCAGCTCTCCGGTGGGCAGCAGCAGCGAGTCGCCCTCGGGCGCGCCCTTGTCAAGGAACCCAGCCTGCTCCTCTTCGATGAACCTCTTTCCAATCTGGACGCCCGTCTGCGCCTGACCATGCGCAGCGAGATCAAACGCCTGCAACTTGATCTCGGGATCACCTCCATATACGTCACCCACGATCAGGTGGAGGCCATGACCATGGCCGACCGCATCGCCGTCATGCAAGAGGGCAAGCTCCAGGCCTACGCGCCGCCCAACGAACTCTACGAGCGCCCGCGCACCATCTTCATCGCCGGTTTCGTCGGCAACCCGCCAATGAATCTATTCGATGTACAGGTTTTGCGTGAAGGGGAACGCCTCCTTGCTAGGAGGCAAGGTCTCGAAATCGAGCTGCCGCCGGAGCGGGGCAGCCGTGCTGCAGGCAGGGATGAGATTATCGCCGGCGTCAGGCCGGAGGACATATCGCTTGTTCCGGGTGCTGCCGCTTCAAGCGATAGTGCGCAAGGCGAAGTATTTGTGGTTGAACCGCTTGGGCGCGATAATTTGGTAGATGTGCGTATCGACGATCTGCATCTCTTCGTTCTGGCCGACCCGCGCCAACCACTGCAAATTGGCGACCCGGTGCGGCTTCAGTTCGACGGCGACAAAGTGCAGCTTTTCGATCCGGAAACCGAACTGTCGCTCCTTTGGTCATAGGTATGCTAGAACAGCGTTGTTTTATCGCATCTGCCCCTGCCGCCAGGGCACTTCTCGCCGCACTCCTCACTGCCGTAATGCTCTCAGCCGCCTGCAATGCGCCCCGCCTTCCTGGCTTCGGCGGTCGCGATTCCCGGAATGAAGGCGGTAACAACGGCCCCACCGAGCCCCAGGGGCCAATCGTCGAGACTGTCCTGACCGGGCTGTCCAATCCCCGCGGCGTCGCTGTTCTGCCCGATGGTTCAATCATGGTTGCCGAGGCCGGCTCTGGATACAACGCCGTCGATCCCCAGGAATGGACCGGTAGGCTCTCCCACTTCCAGGACACCAACCGTGATGGCGACTTCGAAGACGAAGGCGAACTGACCATCTGGTTTCGCCACTTGCCCACCTACAACGCGCTCCAGGAATACTCTACCTGGCGCGACGAGGTCAGCGGACCGGGCGACCTGCTGCGCCACTCCGATGGCCACCTCTACCTCAGCGTTGACGGCGGCCACGACCGCATCGGCCTCTACGAGATCAGCCCCTACAAGCGCATAGGACGCAATCTCTCCGCCCGCGGCAACATGAACGGCCTCGCTTTCTCTCGCGATCACGCCCAGATCTACCTGGCCGAAAGCACCGCCAATGCACTCTCCGTCGTCAATATCGCCGACGCCGCCCACCGCAAGGTCGCACAGTTCGGCGCACTCGCCAGCGGTCAGCAATCTGTCCCCGCCGGCGTCGCCGTGGACCCCCGTAACGGCGACCTCCTGGTCGCTCTCTTCTCCGGCGCCCTCGTTATCGAAGGTGAAAAGCTCCCCGTCATCACCGGCGACAGCGCAGTAGTGCGCGTCGACCCCGACACCGGCGCCATTACGGACGCTGTGCTTGGCCTCACAACAGCCATCGATGTGGCCGTCGATTCTGAAGGTAACATCTATGTCGTCGAAATGTGCAGCGGCCACGCCGACCTGATCGAACCCTCCCACGACCTCTTCGACCCGGACCAGACGCCACTCCACGGCGGCTATCTGCGCTACAGCGGACGCGTCACCGTCTTCCCGCCGCCCGCCGCAGCCGATGCACCGCCCCACCAGGCGGACGTCGACGCGACCGTCCTTGCCGAAGCCCTCGACATGCCAACCAATATCACCCTCGCGCCCGACGGGTCACTCTACGTCTCCACCGGCCAAGGCACACCCAACCGCCCCATCCCCGGCCCCGACGGGCCTACAACCATCGTCGGCGAGGTCATACGCATCACCTTGCCGGACGTCAATTCGCGCTGAGAATCCGGCCCCTACACAACCGGATGCGCGTGCAGCACCTCTTCCACGATATCCACGCCCCAACCCGGGCCCGATGGTGTGGTCATCTGCCCGTCAATGATCTCCGGCACGTTTGACACCATCTGGTCCTTCCACGGCACGTCGTCGATGTCGATTTCCATGATCTTCACATTCGGCAGCACCGCGCACAGGCTCGCACTGATGAACGAGGACAGATGGCTGTAGTAGTTGTGCGGCGCAATGTTCATCTGAAAAGTCTGCGCCAGCTCCCCCACCCGCTTTGACGCCGCAAAGCCGTTCCAGGGCACGTCTATCATCAGATAATCTGACGCCCGCGCCTGCAGATAGGGCAGATACTGGCGCTCGTAGTAGAGGGTCTCGCCCGTGCAGATACGCGTGCTCGTCTTGCGCCGCACCTCTGCCAGCGCCTCCGGCTCATACAGATCGATCTCCAGCCACATCAGATGCAGCGATTCCAGCGCCCGCGCGATCTCCAGACAGCTTTCCGGTTTGAAGTTGAAGTTCAAGTCCAATAACAGGTCGAAATGCGGCCCCACCGCGTCGCGAAACGTGCCCATCTGCGTTACGATGTGGTCGATTAGCTCATTCGACGCCACCTGGTCTGTCGCACCACCGGGCTCTCGCCCTGGAAAGTAGACATGTCCGGGATCGCCGGGGAAAAGTATGTTCGTCTTCAGCGCCGTGAACCCCTTCGAGACAACCTCCCGTCCCAGCGCTGCAACATCCTCCATCGAGCGCAGCGGCGGCGTGCCCATCAACTCATGCACACGGATCCGGCTCGTCCCGCAATGTGACCAGTAGACGCGCACACTCTCTCGCGTCGGCCCGCCAAATAGCTCGACCACCGAGCAGTCCCGCGCCCGCGCCGCAATATCCACCAGCGCCAGCTCGATACCGGCAATCGCTTTCGCGCCGATGCCGCCCGGGCTCGACTGAAACGCCCTGTACATATCCCACCAGCACTGCTCAAACGCCCTCGGATCCCGTCCCATTACCACCGGCGTCAGGTCCCGCACCGCGCCAGCCACGCCGTTCACCGCCTGGTCGCTGCACTCCCCCCAACCGGTAATGCCCTCGTCCGTCTCAACCTTCACCAGTATCCAGCTGCGCCACCCGGCGTCCATGACAATCGGCGTAACCGCTGTAATCTGCATCGAAGCTTCCTCCTCTGAATAGCGCGCAGCCACTAAAGGCCTGTGCACCTGGTTACTTGGGCTCCTTGACACTTCAACATGTAGGGGCACCCCTTGTGGATGCCCTGGCGGTCGCTTGCCTATAATAGATCAGACCAACGTCAGCGAGATCGAATCTGAATGAAATGAACAACCAGTATGCAGAAACAGCAAGAACGGGATAGTTTGCCCAATATCATTCTGCTATACTGGCCGCATGACCACCCAACAGGAAGTGCAGACGCGTGAGGACACAATCCTCCACCATAGAGACCGCCTCAACGCCGTTCTTCTCCACATCCAGGAGAACATCAACGCGCCCCTGACCGTCGAAACGCTGGCCGAAGTAGCCGGTTTCTCACCCTTCTACTTTCACCGCATCTTCGCCGCCTACCTCCACGAGACCACCAGCGACTACGTACGCCGCATCCGCCTCGACTGGGCCGCCCGCCGCCTTATCCTCGGCAACGACCAGGTCACGCAAATCGCCCTGGAAGCCGGTTACGAAACGCCTGCCGCCTTTGGCCGCGCCTTCAAGAAACGCTTCCAGGTCAGCCCCAGCGCCTTCCGCAGACTGCGTCGGCCTACACTTTACGCAAACTACTGGGAACCGCTTCTGCTGCAGCCAGAATTCCGCCAACGACCCGATCGCGAACTGCTCTACATCCCCTGTGTCGGCGCCGAAGCGGACAGCGAAACCGTTTGGACAACGCTAAAACAACACGCAGGCATGGCCGGAGGAGCAGTTTCTGCCATCGACTCTCTCCAACCGCCCCCCTACGTACAGGTCTGCCGCGACCACCCCATCAAGGGCCACTCCGCACGTGACAAAATGCGGGTCGATGCCGGCATCCTTCTCGATGAGAACGCTTCCATCCAGCCGCGCAATCCGGTCGGCGTCCAGCATCTGGAGGGTGGACTCTATGCTGTCTTTCACCACCGCGGAAGTCGCCGCGATGCCATGTGGCAGGCCATCTACAAACGCTGGCTGCCGCAAACCGAAATCAGTCTGCGCGACGCGCCGCCCTATGCAGAAAGCACCGCCCTTCCCGCCCTTCGCCGCCGCCAGGACGAGACAGTTGCCTTCTACCTACCCATCAGCGGCTCGCTATACGAGCTACAAAAAAAGGAGACACAAATGTCCCCCTCAGTTAAGACAAAAACACAGCCAGACCGCCGGATGATCAGCATCACTCGCCATGTCTATATTGGCCAGCTCAAGGACCACCTGCGCGAGTCCTACGAGCAACTGGCGGCGCTGATTGCCGAAACCGGCGTAGAACAGGACGGCAAGCCGGTCGCCATCTACCACGGCCACGTAAACGAGGAGAACAACGGGCCTGTCGAGGTCGGCATCCCCGTCAAGACGGTTCCCAACGTCACTGGTGACATTCAGAGTGGAACCTTGGCCGGAAGCTCCACCGCCTACGTAGAGCTAACTCTGCGCCAGGCCCACTTTCCTGAGATACTGGGATACTACGACCTGGTCTACAAATGGATCGAAGAGAACGGCCTCCAGATCGCTGGCTCCCCCCGCGAGGAATATGCCACCAGCCCCATGGACAATAAAGCAGTCATGGATCAACCCTTCCTGGACATCGTTTGGCCGTACAAGTAAGTGAAGCGGAAAGAGGAGTCGATGGGCGAGAAAACGCTACTCTCTCCTCACTCCTCTCCGCTCTCTCCTCTTCTGTTCACTCCGCCTCCGCCGGGCTATGCTTCTTCAACCACATCCGCAGCGGCACGTCCTCGTCCGTCGGCGAAAAACGGCCGTTTGCATTCACGCTCCACCCCAGCAGCTGCCGGCGGATCGGGCTGACGCTCTCCCACAGATGGTCGACCGTCATGTCGTCCTTCGTCCGCAGCCAGCGATAACCGTATCCGTAAAACAACACCCGCCGCGTAACGTCAGACCAGTTCGGACTGGCCGTGTGCCAAAGCCGCCGGTCAAAGAACACCGCATCCCCCGGCTTGGCCAGAACCGGCTTTGCCCCCTCAGGCTGACCTATGCCGCTCACCGGCCTGTCGATCGTGTCCCGCACGTGGCTCCGCGGCACCACCCAGAAGTTTCCCCGCCCCGGCTCGCTCGTGTCCGACAGAAAATACGCCACCTTCAGCGACAGCCGCGGCCGCGGATGGCTCTCCATCTCCACGTTAACGCGGCCGCTGTCCTGATGCCAG
>VYDA01000287.1:5558-7460 GCA_009843665.1 Caldilineaceae bacterium SB0675_bin_29
CCTCACCGTTCGGTGGCGTCACTATCAAATGCGCGTGGTACAGAAAGATATTCCAGCCCAGGATCCCCCAAACTTTGGGCAGGACCCGCTCGTAATCGATCAGATCGATGAAGAACGGATCATCAGGAATAAAATTGGGATAGAACAACGCAATGCGCGGGTCGTGTCCCTCCGCCAACTTCGCCTTGTGAATCCGTTCCGTCAATTCCACACCATGTGCCACCTGCTCCGGCGAAAGGGCATTTCTGACGTAAATTATCCCGGTCTCGTTGAAGGTCCTTCGTTCTTCCTCCGTCAAACAGTGCTCAAGCGATGCCGTGCTCAGGTCAGACATTGGTCCTCTCCTCCCTTGAAATCAAGTCATATGCCCACACAATGCAGTTAGTGTAGCATGAAACTGTTCTCTTGCGACCCTCCTTGTACACGGAGAATACAAGCGGACGGAATCTGTCCCCTGCCCCTGCCTCTTGCTGCAATCCACAGAAATAGAACGGAAACTAGCCCCGCCGCAGTTCGTGGCAGCCATCTGCTACATCAGGTGAATTGGCCAGAGTGGAGCGCACAAACGCGTCCACCATGGGAGCCATTCATTTCGCAAAAACCGTTTTTTTTTTCTCCTTGAATTGTGATACCCTGTGCTCGAATCAATACAGAGACCGCATTCGCCACCTATCCCATTCTGTCTGCTTACTCTTTTTCAAACACCTCGGGAGGAAAACAGAACATGCAAAAGCAAGGTTTCAGCCGCAGAGAGTTCCTTTCACTCGCCGCAGCCACCGGCGGCGCCGCTCTTCTCGCCGCCTGCCAGCCCGTTACCCAGGACACCGCTGACGGCGGCATGGAGACAGCCATGGAACCGGTCACCGTCTCCGTCCAGTCCGGCTGGCAGACCTCCGGTGATGGCGACATCTGGACGCCCTGCATCGAACTGTTTGACGAAAAGGGCACACACATCTCCATCGAAATGATTCGCCTACACGTATCCCCCGAGGACACGATGACCGCCGTCGCCGGCGGCACCGCGCCCGACGTCTACCATCGCTACATCGGCGGCTTCGCCGAACTGATGGCGCGCGGCGTCATGCTCCCGCTCGACGACCTCATCGCCAACGCCCCCGACTTCGACCCCGACATCTACCTCGGCTCACAGTGGGACAACGGCAAATGGGACGGCGTTACCTACGGCATCCCCGCCCTTGAAGGCGGCTCCATGCCCGCCATCTGCTGGCACAAACACCTCATCGAAGAAGTCGGCGGCGACCCTGAAGTCGGCCCAAGAAGCTGGCCTGAAATGCTCGAGTGGTCCCGCATGCTCCTCCAATACGACGACGATGGTAACCTCACCCGGGCCGGATTCGACCCCAAAGACGCCTACGGCTTCACCGTCATCGCCTGGCCTGTCGTCTTCGACGAAAACTACATCTCCGAAGACAAGCGCACCTTTACTTTCGACACCGAAGCGTGGGCAGAAGGCCTCGACATCATCGCCCAGTTCTACACCGACCCGGGCATAGACAAGATGCTGGCCTTAAGAGACCAGTGGGGCTACTGGTCCGGCTATCCCTCCAGCGGCTTCAACAACGCCAAGCGCGCCATGGTCATGGACGGCAACTGGCTGCCCGGCGGGTTGCGCAGTATGGTCGAAGTCACCGGCGTTGAACTCGAATCCATCGGCTACAACTTCCACCCCAACCTCAACGAAGGCAACAAGGCCATCGACTTCGGCACAGGCCATACGCTCTTCATGCCCCGCTCCACCCAGGTCGCCGAAGACGCTCTCACCTTCATGATTCACATGACCAGCGTCGAAGTCGGCCTCATAGAATTCGAAATCCGCGCCGCCGCCATGTGGAGCAAACCGCTGCTCGACGCCATCGATCTTTCCAGCGTGCCCGGCCTGCA
>VYDA01000314.1:0-1868 GCA_009843665.1 Caldilineaceae bacterium SB0675_bin_29
AGGGGTAACTTGAGGGAGAACATGTATAGGGCAATGATGGCAAAAACAAAACCGGGCGTGGATATCCAGACGAAGGCCTGCAAAGTGAGAAGATGATCGAGCACCGAATACTGCTTGATGGCTGAGATGATGCCCAGGGAGGTACCGACGACGAGGGAAAAGAGAATCGTTACGACGGAGAGTTGCAAAGTTGCAGGCAACACCTGGGCCATCTCCTGCAGCGCCGGTTGCCCGGTGACAAAGGAATAGCCGAGATTGCCGTGTAGCAGCAGTTCACGCAGCCAGATCGCATAGCGTACGATGACCGGTCTGTCCAGCCCGTATGACTCGCGCAGTCGCTGGAGCTGCGCCTCATCTAAGCCCATCTCCAGTCTGAGACCGGGGGGAACGAGCGCATCGACGTAGTCGCCGGGCATGATTTCGCTAATAATGAAGGTGAGAGTGATGATGCCCCACAGTACCGGGACGGCGATCAGGAGGCGGCGAATGATGTATCGGGTCATGGCTGGATTTCAGGAGGACCTAAGGCGAGCGCCAAGGTGCATCCCACTCTGCTTGAAGGTGACAAGCAGAGTGGGACGACGGTGCAAGAGATCTACTCTTCCATCTTGTACCAGAGATGGGCGTTGAGCTTCGACCACTGGTAGTCGTGCATGCCACCCAGCGCGTATTCATCCATGCCGCCGACATTCTCGCTGATCGCATAACCCATGTGGTAGCGGTGGAGCGGGATGTTTCCGATCACGTTTTCGGCGATTATCTGCTGGATCTCGTTGTAGAGGGCCTTGCGGGCCTCGGTATCGCCGGTCTCTTTGGCCTGTATGAACAGCGCATCAACTTGATCGCATATGGCGTCAAGTGAGCCGTCCGTCGGCCAGATCAGGTCTCTGTGGAGGGGAGCATTATCACAGCGGTAGGTCCGGTAGTAGCCGTGCAGGTCTACGGGATTGCCCCAGCCACCATGGGAGAAGGAGTGCGTGTTTTGCTCCAATCTGTCGTTCCAGGCCTCGTTGGGCACGTGGATCACTTTGACGTTGATGCCGACCTCGCCGAGGTACTTCTGCATCAGCAGCATGAAGTTCTTGGCCTCTGTGCCCGTATGGTAATAGATCAGCTCGTGCTCTTGTTCGGGGTCCCAGGCGCCGTCTGCGGCAGCTTCGGCCAGCAGGGCCATCGCCTTCTCTGGATCATATGTATATTTAGGCACCTCGTCATTGGTCCAGCCGTCGACGAAGGAGAAGGTGTGCCACGGCTCTCGCAGGCCGTAGTAAACGGCATCGCCGATCTCCTGGCGGTTGATAGCGTGGCTTACTGCCATACGCACGCGCTTGTCCCAGAAGGCGGGCTGGCTGAGGTTGCCCTTAAAGACGCTGATATAGTTCAGACGCTGGGTCTGGACATCGATGCCAGGCAGATCCTGCGCCTGCTGATAGAAGTTGCCTTCGACCTTCATGACATCAAGTTCACCCTTTTGGAGGGCGATGAACTGCGTGTCGGGCGGGCCCATGTTCTGGAACAGAACGCCGTCGAGGCAGGGCGCGCCTTCCCAGTAGTCATCGTTGCGCGCCAGGCGGAAATACTCGTCTTTCTTGCCGTCCACAAACTTGAACGGGCCAGTGCCGATCTGTGTCTCGGTTGTGAACCAGAGGGGATTGCCAGAGTCCTTGAGATCGGGCACGCGCCACTGGCTGTAGACGTGCTCGGGCAGGATGTTGATGCTGCCGATGAAGCGGGCAAAGTAGCTTACGTCCGGTTCCGCGAGGGTGAGGCGAATGGTGTGATCGTCGATTACTTCGATTCCCTCGATCGAATCGGTCTCGCCATCCAAGTAGTCGAGGGAACCCTTGAGGGCGATCCAGTTGCCGGGC
>VYDA01000314.1:1878-7451 GCA_009843665.1 Caldilineaceae bacterium SB0675_bin_29
GGCTGTCAATGTCGTTGTGCCACGTCCAGGTGAAGGCCACGTCATCGGCGGTGAAGTCCTCACCGTCATGCCACTTGACGCCCTGACGCAGGTGGAAGGTGAACTCGGTGGCGTCGTCGCTGATTTCCCAGCTTTCGGCCAGGTCGGGATGGGGTACGTTATCGGTTCCGGTGCGGACCAGCTTGCCAAAGACGAGCTTCTGCTGCTCGTATCCCCAACCCCAGATTGGTACGACCGAGGATCTTGTACTGCAGTCAAGGACGAGAGTACCGCCACGGGCGGGGCAGATGTCGTCGCCGGTGGTGGCCTCTGCCGGCGCTTCAGCCATCGTATCGGCTGGTTGGTCGGCGGCCGGGGCAGCCGGCGCCGGGGCGCAGGCAGCCAGAACGAGGGCCAAGGCGAGAATAAAAGCGACGTTTCTGAGCGAAGACATTCTCTTCCTCCTTTTCACTAGACCTCTGAAAGTTGATACTGAAACGCGTTCGGCTGCAAGGCATACACTGCGGGGCAAGCCACACAATATAGTATATCACTTGCAAGGTTGACCTGTCAAGCAAGCGAAAACTGCCTGGGGTGGGCGAGTACTGGGCAGGAGGTGGCCCGGAGGAAGAGAAAAACTGGGGGGACTTTTGCGTGCAGAGGACAGGCCGCTCTTCCCAAGCCGGTACTGAACGTGTCGGATGTGAGGAGATTCAAGAAAGAGTATGGTGTTGGCGCCAGTCTTGTAACTGCTGACGCGAGCCAAGTCTTCTGTTCTCCTGAAGCTATGCTCACTCAGTCGAAGGTGCGGCCGGTATGGCGGCGCCCGGCAGTTGCGGCAGCTTCGTCGCCGGCGGGGAAGGTGATGCCTTCGTCGATCCTGGCTGCGACATTACTGGCGTCGACGCCGTCGAGGAAGCCGATGTTGGCGGCATTGCAGGCGGCGAAGACGCGGTTACGGGCGGCTTTGAGGTCGCCCTCTTCGGTGTTTTCGGGGGTGCGGACGGTGTCGTAGCCGAAGGTCATGCGCATGTCGGAGGGGCCCCATTCGGCGAATGCGATACCGGGGACTGCGGTGCTGGCCTCGGCGTTGGCTAGGGCGCGGATGTTTTCAATTTTGATGCCAAGGACCAGTTCGCCGTCGGGGTTTAGCGGCCAGACGTCGGCTTTGCGCAGGTACTCCTGGGTAGAGACGCCCCAGACGTGGGCGGCGTTGTCCTGTCCGCCGGAGCCGCGGCGGCCCATGTCGAGACCTTCGCCGACGCCGTGGGTGTGGAAGGGGAAGCGCACCCACTCGACGAATTCTTTGACGGCGCCTGGCGTCTCGACGTGGCAGAGCAGGATGCCGTGAATGCCGGTGGCGAGGACCTGCTTGATCATCCAGGCGTTGTTGCGCACGACGTACTCGTCGACGCCGTCGAAGGGGAGGGTGACGAGAACAGGGGGCGTGCGGTGGCCGGTGCGGGTTGGGCCGCCATCGACGAGGCCGCGCATGAAGGCGTTGAGGCCGGCGACATCGAAGGGCTGGTGCTCGATGCCGATGACGAGCCAGTCGGCATGGGTCTGTGCTGACTTGACGCCGCCTTCGTAGGTGAGCGTGCGGCCGCCGTCCCAGTAGACGGGCTGGCCGGCTTGGCGAAGTTCGATTATCTGGTTGATGCGTTTCATTGTGAGTTTTCCGTTGAGTTGGGCAGTGCGGGATTTCATCTCAATGAGTCTTGTCGTGGCTACACGAAAGACAACTCCTGGGATATGAAGAGCGCCAGATTCAGACCCAGTCTCGCAGCGGGTGTTCGCGATCCGTAAGCGGTAACGGTGTGCGGCCGTGGCGGTGGGCAGTGTAGACGCCAAGGATCATCTCCAGTGCCCAGCGGGCGTCGCGTCCGCTGGAGATCGGCTCGCGTCCTTCTTCGAAAGCTGAGATGAGGTCGCGGACCATGTATGCGTTGAGGGTATCGAATCCGGGGTTAGTTGGTTTGAGCACGACTTTCCAGGCGGGTTCGGCCATGGCCGGGTTCCAGTTGGGATGGGGGCAGTGGAGGAGGTAGCCGTCGCGTTGCATGAGGATACCCTCAGTCCCGTGGATTTCAAGACCGCCGGGGCGGGGGCCCGGGCGGACCTGGCGACGGTGTGAGTGGAAGGTGGCCATGATGCCGTTGTCGAAGGCGTAGGTGGCTTCGAGGTGGTTGCCGAGGATTGGGCCGATCTCTTCGTCGCCCTGGTGAGCGTCGTCGGGCCCGGCGTCCCTGCCGTCCTGGAGGACGTAGGCCTGTACCCAGCGGGGATGGCCGAAGAGGAAGCAGAGCATGTCGAGCGAGTGGGTGCCGAGAACCATCAGGTCCTGGCCGCCGCCGCGGTGGTCCTGCTTGCCGCCGCTGATGACCTCTTTGACGTCGCCAACGGCGCCGCCAGCCAACATTTCCTTGGTTTTATGGGCAATCTGACCGACGCGCCCCTGGTGCGACACCGCTATCTTCACACCGGCGCGGTCGCAGGCTGCGATCATGGCGTCGGCTTGCGCCAAGGTTGGCGCGAAGGGTTTTTCGCAGAAGATGCCGCGCACGCCGGAGTCAGCGGCGGCGATGACCATGTCGTGTTTCTGGTCCAGCCAGCGGGGCGCGACGCTGACGATGTCGAGCTGCTCCTGTGCCAGCATCTGGCGGTAGTCCAGATAGCAGTTCCGGCTGTCCACTCTGAGGCGCTCGCCGGCGGCGGCCAGACCTTCGGGGTCGGCATCAGCGACGGCGACAAGGTCGACTTCCTCCATGCCCAGGTAGACGGTGTCGAGGCTGTGGCCGTAGTTGCCGCGCCCGGTATGGCCGATGACACCGGCTCGGTAAGTTGTCATGTCAACTCCTCTTCGCTGGCGATATAGGCTTTGATAATTGGCTGTGCGCTCGACGTCCAGTTGGCGTCTCTGAAGTCATCGTTTGTGTAGTCTGCGATTACGATCGTGCCATCTTCGAGCTGGTCCCAGTTGCTGTACCCGGAGTCGGCGGTGGCGTCGAGGCGGATGAAGCGGTCGCGTCTGAACTGGTAGTGGTAGCGGCAGTAGTCGGCGCGCCATGACCAGTTGATGCTGTGGCTTTGTGGGTTCCGGACCGAGGCGCTGACCGCCCGCAAGTGGGTGATGCCGCGCAGGTTGCTGCCGAAGCGGACGAGGCGGGCGCCAAGCGTGTTCGTTTCCTCCTTCAGGCGAAGGTGTCCATCGATATAGACGGTGATTTCACCTTGTGAGCGCACGATTCTGTACTTGTGCCATTGCGTCGTATCCAGCGAAAAGCAGTGGGTTGGGAGAGGACGCGACTCGTTACCCACTTGCGGCACGCCGGGGGTGCTGTGGAAGGCTGCCTCTTCCTGGCTGCTTTCGGTTACGCAGACTCCTTGAGGGGTAATGTGAACGCGGCAGCCGGCGAAGAGGTCGCAGCCTTCGCTGGATGGACCTGCCAAGCGGAGTTCTGCCTCCATCTCAACGCGGGCGTTGCTGGTGAGTGCCGGATAGAGGGAGAAGTAAACTTGATGCTCCGGCTCGCGATCTGTCGTCATTGTGAGACAGGCGTTTTCGAGCCGGCAGCGCGATTCATCCCAGATGAAGGACGCAGGTTCGAATCCCATTTCCTCGGCGGGGTCCCAGAGGAAGGCGTAGCTGGCGAAGGTTCCCCAGCGGTTGCGGAAGGTGACGAGCAGCTTGCCGGAGCGCAGTTTGTGCACGGCTGTGCGCTGGCCGTAGAAGGGGGCGAGTTGGGGCTCGTTCCAGGTCCGGCCGTTGTGTAGCTGTGGATCAGGTGGCTGGGCTGGCCGAAGGCGCCGTTGGCGAAGCCGATGCGGGTGATCGCGAGCAGATGGCTCGGCTCGAGTTCGACTATGCCCACTTCGGCATCGCCGTGGTAGGGGTCGTCTGAGATTGTGGCGGTACGGGTCCATGTTTTGCCGCGATCGTCGGAGAAGACGGCCGTGTTGCGGTGGTAACGATTGTAACCGGGAGGAGGCGGGATTTCGAAGAGGTCAGTTTCGACGGGCTCGGTGCGGGTGTAGACGAGGGTTCCGTCGGAAAGGTCGACGATGTAGCCGGGTTCGCCGCCGACGTCGTCACATTGGACGGGCTGGCTCCAGGTACGGCCGTCGTCCTGGCTCCAGAAGAGGTGGTTGGACATGCCTCTTGGGGGCTGCTGCCAGACGGCCAGGCGCGGCCAGTCGTCGCCTGAGGTGCGGTGGCCGAGGTCGCAGATGATGACGAGGCGTCCGTCGCGCAGGCGGCTGAGCTGGGGGGCGACCCAGACGCTGTTGTGCTCCCAGACGTTGCGGTGGGAGATGGAGCGGTGACCGTGCCAGGTGCGACCGCGGTCGCTGGAGTAGGCGACCATGATGTGGGTGCTGACGGCGGAGTGGGAATCGGAGAGACGGTAGACGGCGACCAGGCCTGAGGGCGTGGCGACGACGTTGGCGACGGAGTGATACCATCCGCGCGGGTTGGGGCAGACCAGGTCGGCCGGGTATCTATTCTGGTCGGCGATGACGAACTTCTTGTCGTCCGGGACCGTTCGCATCGACCTCAATGTCCCGGTGGCAGCGGCAGGTCGACGCGCACGTTGCCGCGGGCGTGGGATTGGAGGAAGCCGACCAGTATCTCAACGGTCTTCCTGGCTTCTCTGGCCGGGCTGAGCAGGTCGCTGCCGTTTTCGATGGCGTCGATGAGGTCGGCGACGCAGGCCGGGATCCTGGTGTACAGGTGGGCTTCGAAGGGAAGGAACTCGCTGTTGTTTCTGTCGCGGCGGATGACGCGACTGTTGTGGACGTCGAGCATGGCGGTTTCGCCGTAGACCTGGAAGGTAAAGCTGGCAGCAAACTGCGACTTGTTGGCGTTGACAAAGGCGCGCACGCCGTTGCGGAAGTGGACGTAGCCGGAGACGGCAGGGTCGGTCGCGGGATCTCTGCCGCCGTCGCCGAGATACCTGTCATAGTGATCGTAGCCGGGTTCCAGTTCGGCGAAGACCCATTCGGGCTCCGAATCGGCAAAGAAGCAGACGCCATCGACAAGGTGGGTGCCGTTGCGGAACATCATCGCGCGCGGGCCGCCGAGCGTGGCGACAATGCGCTGCACTTCGCCTATTGAGCCGCTGCGGATCGCTTCCCTGGCGACATCGTAGTGAGGGCCCCAGCGATTGGTGTGGTCCACGGCGATGAGAACGTCGTTGGCCTCGCAGGCTTCGATCATGCGCGTGCAATCGTCCACTGAGGTGGCGAACGGCTTTTCGCAGATGATTCCCTTGACACCGGCGTTTGCGGCTTCGACGACGATGTCGGTGTGGCGGTGGTCTGAGGTGACGACGCTGACGATATCGAGGTTTTCGCGTTCGATCATGGCGCGGTAGTCGGTGTAAGTTTCCAACTCACCGAACTCCTGACCCCAAGTGTCGGCCACCTTTTCGAACAGCTCCGTTTTGAGGTCGCAGACAGCGACAACGTCGGTCTGGGGGTTGAGGTGGTAGGCACCGAGGTGGGAAGAGGGGCTGGGGGTCTTCAGAATATTGTTCGGTTCGGGAGCCGGACGGTTGGCCGCGATTCCTGACAGACCGACCACGCCAACTCTATAT
>VYDA01000608.1 GCA_009843665.1 Caldilineaceae bacterium SB0675_bin_29
GCGGGAAGCTCGGTGCGGTAGCGCAGGTATGCGGCGTCGAGCCGGTACATGATGAAGGGCATCCACGTGAGTCCGGCCTCAAGAATGGCGAATTTCAGGTTGGGGAAGCGGACAGGGATGCCGGCGCAGACGACCGACATGATTTGCAGCATCGAAGTAAAGGGAAAGCCCATGCTGTTGACCTGCATGAGCGTATGAAAGTGGGCCACCCGCAGCGGATAGTTATCGTGGATGAGGGCTTCTATGCCGTGAAAGCTGATAGGGAGGTCGTGCCTCGCCGCGGCTGCGAACATGGGCCAGTATTTCTCATCGCCAATCGGGGGATTGACGCCCACGTCTGGGATACAAACGCTCACGACGTCAGGGTGGGCTGCGTGGCGGTCGATCTCTTCGGCTGCCCGGTCTGGGTGCTGCGGCGCGACGACAATTGCAATCTTGACGCCGTCCAGATCCTGGTAGGCGTCGACCATGTACTGGTTGTAGGCGGTAGCAAGGGCAGCCGCCCACTCCGGTTCCGGCAGGTAGCCGACCGGCAGGAGCTCGCTGGGGAAAAGAATACTGTAGTCAATGATTCCTTTCTCCATTCTCGCAAGCAGATCTTCTTTGGTTGCAAGCTTTGCGCGCGGCGGCTTGTCATAGGATGAGCCCAACCAGGCGATGTGGGCGATCATGTTGCGCAGCGAGTTGCCGGGCTCCCCCTTGAAGTCGGCCTGGAGGACGGTCTCCATTCGCTTCCGGAAGTGGCCCTCCATGTAGTCGAGCATGTACATGAGCGTGTCGTCCACGTGCACGTCGACGTCGACAATTGTGAGGCCTGACAGCTCTTCTCCGTACTCGTCAAGATCCTCGTCCTGGACAGGATTGGAGGAGGGCTCGACTCTTCGCACAATGATAGACTGCTCATCGGTTGCCATGGGAGAGTCTCCTGGCGTGCTTGTCAGGAGAGGCAGACAGGTCTCTGACAAGTGGATCCAACGACAGCACTACAAAGTCCTTCGAGTTTAGCAGACGCGCGGGAGCGCATCCAAATCAAGCGGCAGAATGCCCACTGCCCACCCCCCTGGCCGCACGGGGGTTCATCACGTCGATCAGTCCGTCGCCGACCAGGTTGACACTCAGGACCAGCAGGGTCAGAACGAGTCCGGGAAAGCCTGGGTACCAGGGGGCAACGGTGATGTAGCCGCGGCCGTCGCTGATGATGGAGCCCAGATTCGGTGTTGGCGGCTGAATGCCGAAACCGAAGAAGCTAAGCCCCGCCTCATACATGATTGCGCCGGGGATTCCCATCGAAAAAGCAACGATAATCGGCCCCATACAGTTGGGCAGCACGTGGCGCAGCAGGATGCGCCAGTTGCCGGCGCCGACACAGCGCGCCGACTCTACGTAGGACTGTTCCCTGACTGCCAGGACCTGTCCCCTGACCAGGCGGGCCACGTCGGGCCAGGCTACCAGTGCCAGCGCCACACAGACTGTCACGAGACCGGGCCCGAGCACAGCAGTAACTGTCATAGCCAGCAAAATGACCGGAAACGCGAGCATGATATCTGTGATACGCATGATGACGTCATCAACGGCCTTTGGAAAATAGCCCGAGATCAGTCCGAGCATGGTCCCGGCCACCATCGAAAGGCCGCGCACCAGAATGCCGACGATCAATGAGGTGCGTAGACCGAAAACGACGCGGGCGAAAATATCCCTTCCCAGCTGGTCGGTGCCGAACAGGTTGCGCGGGTTGGGCGGGAATGGCGGCGTGATCGTCTCGCCATCCTGCTCGCGGCGCATTTCGATCTGGGTGGGGTCGCTGACAATGAAGGGCGCTAAAGCTGCCAGCAAGACGAAAACAAGGATGACGCCAACGCCGACCAGGGGCAGGCGGGCTTGCCTGAAGCGCCGCCAGTCAAACGTAGCGAATTCGCGGATTGATGAACGCATACAGCAGGTCCACTACCAGGTTGACCAACGACACAGAAACGGCCAGGACGATTACCGAGGCTTGCAGGGCGGGCAGATCACGGAAGACGAGGGCGTCATAAGCGTACTTGCCGATGCCCGGCCAGACGAAGATTACTTCGATTATGGGAATTCCCCCCAACAGCCTCACAAAGTCGGTGCCTATGGTCGTCACGATCGGAATCAGCGCGTTCGGGAGGATGTGGCGCCGCATTACAAGCGGACCCCTCAGCCCCTTGGCGCGAGCGGTGCGTATGTAGTCCTCCCCCATAATCTCCAGGAGGGCGGCGCGGGTGATTCTGGCCAAAAGGCCAAGCGAAGGCAGTGCCAGGGTGACGGCCGGCAGTATGATGAAGCTGTCGAACCCCGATCCATATCCTGAAGGTGGCAACAGACGCCAGAAGACCGCGAAAACAATCTGCAGCATCAGGGCAAGCCAGAAGAGGGGGAAGGAGAGATTCAGGGCCGCAATCGTCATGATGAGGCGGTCAGCCCAGCCGTTGCGGCGCGTGGCGGCGATGACACCGAGCCAGATACCCATGAGGGCACTGGTCAATTCGGCGGCTATGGCCAGTTGCACTGTCTTGGGAAATACTTCCAGAATATCCTTCAGGATGGGCCGGCGTGACTGGTAGGAGCGCCCGAACTCTCCCCGCGCCAGGTCCCACAGATTATCCAGGTACTGGATCCAGAGCGGACGGTCAAATCCCATCTCCTCCCGAATCGTTTTGACCACGTCGGGATCGGCAAACGGGCCCGCCATCATGCGTGCGGGGTCTCCAGGCAGGATGTTCAGCAGAGCGAACAGAACGGTAACCAGCCCGATCAGAATCGGGACAAACTGTAGAAGGCGCCGGATCGTATAGCCGAGCATTCTGGAGCGGCGGGGTTCTCTGTGGAGTCTTCTCAGGCTAAGGCGGGCGTCAAATCAACAGATGTGACCTGACCCGAGGCCCGTTCCAATCGGCTGACAAGTGTTCAGATTGCAAGGTCTCTCAAGTTGTAGTTCCTGAGGAGGCTTGCGCGAGTTGCTTCGCTCCAGCGATTGGCTTCAACTTCGCCAGCCAAGGGGTGGTAAACGTAGGGTTGCTCATGGGGGAAGCGCTGGTGGCGGGCGTCGATCGCGAGCGCGATCACGCGCGACCGTTCGCGTATCCGTTCTTCATCGAAAACGACCTCCTGGTTGGCGTGTACAGTACGGACATTGAGAACGGAGCGGCGGCGGTGAAACCCGAAGTTGATAGTGATTCTCCTCTCCGGTGAGGTATTGGCGAAGGAGGCGTGGAGTGCCTGCCGGTTGGACATGCAAACGTCGCCTGGCTCGCACACCATCGGCACGGCCCCGGGCAGCCGGTCGGAGCCGTTTTCTTCCACCATTGCTTTGATGTCGAATTTGCCCTGCTTGTGAGATCCGGGAAGCAGCCAGACACCGTTTTCGGCTGTGCTGCCGTACAACTGGGCCATAAAGTTGAATCCGTGGGTGCCCTCGTCCAAGTCGGGACTGTCCCAGTGGGTCGTCCCGTCATGGTGCCAGGCGACGGACGGCCCCAGGCCGGCGCGCTTGACTATTACCGATTCGGTAAATGGTGTGAAGTCAGGGCCGTTGATGCTTGCCGCAATTGCAAGCAGCTGCGGGTGGCCGTAAAGCCGCAGGCAAGAGTCCATGATCTGGAGCGGGCTGCCGATACTGTTGATGATGTAGTCGGGGGCATCGGCCGGCGGCGCGGGCTCGCTCATCTTAGCAGGATGGCGCCCGCTGACCAGTTCTGTACCGCCGTAGGGATCGCTCAAGGGCTTGGCGAAACGGAAAGTCGGTCTCTCCAAATCGCTGCCAATTGCCGGTCGACCTTGCGCGTCTACTGTTGCATCTTTGGTGTAAGGCGCGCGTGACAAGGCGTTTTCCATATCCTCCTGGAGGTCGCTGAGTTCCTCCGCGCTCAGGGCTCCTTCGAGCACGTAGAATCCGCAACGCCAGTATGCGTCGATGATCGCCTGGTCGAGGGTGCCGTCGTCGTTGAAACGGATCGGGCCCCGGTTGCCCAGCTCATAGGCCTGACGTTTTCCTTCTTGGACATACGCCGCCAGGCTCCCTGTATCCTCTACTCTGGAATACGTGCTCATCGTGTGATTTCCTCTCCTGGAGACACTGCTCATGCCCAATTCCGATGGGACTGCAGGACTCTGATGGTTCGCAGAATTAAGAAGAATGGTGACATTTCAGTTAAGGACCAGAGATGAATAAGACCGACCCTTTCCGGGCCCGCCGCGTTCTCGAATTCAAAGAAGCCACAACACATTTTACTGCCGGGCCGTTGCAAGTGAAATGACTGTTTTCAGGGCGGGCCCTTACTACAAAACGGGACATGTGGACATACTCTGGAGTTCCTGGCTTCTCTGTGCTTAGATATTCCGTTGAGGCGTATAGGGCAACACACCGAGACCGTAACTGTTGGCCATAATCAGACATACAACAGCAACGATAATCAAGAAAACCGTCACCAGCCAGTCCGCCTTTCGCCAGTGGACTTCATGGATGAATGTCCGCTCAGTAGGTGCCCCGAATGCCCGCGTTTCCAGAGCAAGCGTCAAGTCGTGCGCACTCAACAGTGAGCTGGTCAATACCGGAACAAAAAGTGTCGTCAACACCTTGATTTGGCGAACTGGATTGAAGCCGCCGAAATGGACTCCGCGCGCTCTTTGTGCGTCCAATGTCTGATCGAATTCCCGGCTGACGGTGGGAATGTACCGGAAAGCTGTCGTAAACACAAAGATAACGTTGTAAGGAATCCTCCAAGAGCCGATGCGAATCTGGGACAAAAACCTGGTGAGGTCGCTGGGGTGAGTGGTCAGAACGAGTATTGGGAAAGCGAGCGAGATTGCAACTACCCGCAGTCCCAACGAGAATCCATAGTTGGCACCTTCGAAAATGACCGGGATTCGAGGTCCTCCCGGAGCCCAGGCAGGCCACAGGTGAAAGAGCGTCCGCCACTTGAATTCAACGTCAATGTCACCAAAGTCCCCAAAGCTGGTAAACCAGACTCCCTGGGTGATCACCATGAACAGGACAATGTAGACGAGCATCCACATATAGCGGAATTTCCTGACAGGAATCCTTGCAAGTGCAGCCACACCAATAATCGCCAAGATGACTGCCGCGAGAAAGAGAGGTTCATTGAAAGCCGCTGCAGTCACGAGGACAGCGATCTCAAAGAGGACCTTGGTGAAGGGGTGCAAGCGATGTACGAAGGAATCTTCTTTGAAGTACTGAATGTCAATTGTCGGCATCGCAACTTCCGGCCACTATGGATCAAGAGCATCAGCTAACGTCGAATGGCTGTAATCAGATTCTCAACAAGCTCTGCTTGCGTCAGAGGAGTGTCGGAGAAACCGTACTCGCGCAACCCGCGTGCGATTCGTATCACCGGAGGCAGCTCGAGGCCAGTCGACATCAAAATCTCTTCTCGCTCAAATGCCTCTTTGGGAGGGGAGTCGCCAAGGACTTTCCCATCCTGCATGACGATGACCCTGGAAGCATATTCAGCTACCAGGGACATGTCGTGCGTTACCATGATCACGGTGCGTCCTTCAGCATGCAAATCAACTGTCAACTCCATGATCTGACGCCTGGAGATGAAGTCCTGCCCGGTTGTGGGTTCATCGAGCACCAGGACCGGAGTCTCGAGTGCCAGAATCGAGGCAGTGGCCAGCCGCTGGCGCTGACCTCTGCTTAGCGCTCTTGGATGCCGGTCACGAAGTCCATCCAGGGCAACTGCCCGCAGCGCATCAGTGGTCTGCTGTTCTATCGATTCCTCATCCACCCTTTGCAACTTCAGACCAAAAGAAGCTTCTTCCCACACCGAATAGCCAAAAATCTGATGATCGGGATTCTGAAACACGAATCCGACGATACGCGACAGTTCCGACACTCTCGTGGTTCTTGTGTCCAGGCCGTCAACGATGACGTGGCCTTGTGAAGGCTTCAGTAACCCGTTGAAATGCTTTGCGAGCGTGGTTTTCCCCGAACCGTTCGAACCAATAATTGCAATGAACTCTCCTGACAGGATCTCCAGACTCACACCGCTGAGTGCGGCGACCCCACCTGGATACGAATAGCTCAGGTCACGTGTCGTGATAATGGCTTCGGATTTCAAACTGCCCCCCGGAATCAGAGAAGCTCGCCAAACGCCTGGATGCCTTCTTCGGCGGTCAAGGGCCAGGAGTCGAATGTATACCCGTACTTGCTGAGCTGAGAAGCTACTTCCGCGGCAGTTGGCGCAACCAGCCCCATCTGGTGTAGCTCCTCGGTCTGAGAAAATACCTGACGAGGATCCCCTTGCATGGCAATTCTGCCCTCGTGCAGTACAAGGACGGAGTCGGCAAATCGTGCCGCGGCATCTATCTTGTGTTCCGCGATCAGAACAGTCTTGCCGTGCTCACGGTTTAGAGCCCGGATCAGGTCCAGGACACGCTGGCTATTTTGGGGATCAAGATTCGACGTAGGTTCATCCAAGATCAGGATTTCCGGAAGCATCGCCCAAATTGCGCCAATGGCAACCGACTGTTGCTGGCCGCCCGAAAGATAGGCAGGTTCGCGCTCAAACAACCCTTCTATGCCAATTGTCGCGGCTGCCAGATGAATCCGGTGGAGGATTTCCGACACTGTCAAGCCCAGGTTTTCGGGCCCAAATGCCAGCTCTTCCCGCACAGTATGGGAGAACAACTGCACATCGGGGCTTTGAAAGACGAAACCAACCTTCTGCGCCAGCTCAGAGATCGACAGATCGCTTGTAGGAGTGCCGTCGACAATTACCCGTCCGCCCACGCGCCCCGGGACGAGATGCGGAATCAACCCGTTCAAACACATGTACAGGGTACTCTTCCCTGCCCCCGTCGCGCCGACGAGAAGGGCGGTCTCCCCGCGATGAAAGGTAAGGCTGACATCCTGGAGCGCGGGCTCCTTCGAGCCTGCATAAGAGAACGTAAGATCCTCTACAACTACAATTGGCTCTTTCACCGGCTTCTACATGCAATGGTCAGTATGGCGGGCAAGCTCAACATTCTCCCTTATGCGGTTTTCCCAAGGTCAGGCAAAGTCTGGGCGGCCCTGGTGTGGATGAGGGCCTGGCAACCCTTCCTTTTCAAGTTGATTGCAACTGTTACTCGGCAACAGTGCGTGGACCCGCCAAAGACAGCGCTGACTTGCCCACGCACTGTGCCGGAGTTCTACTGAGAAGGCCTTGCGACTCCTGTCAATTCAATACTCGGTCGTGCCAAGAAAAGAGCTCGTGGGGGGAGCGATAACTCGTCGTTAGATGATCTGGCCCGGAAACATGCTTCGCAAGGCCGCGACCTGCGCCTGTGGAAACATGTTTGCTAAGGCCTAATCTTCTTCCTCATCTGCGGCCAGGATGGACCCGGAACCGGCAGAGAATCGAATCCCAGCACGATGCAACCCGATAATCACGGCTGCGCCTACTACGAC
>VYDA01000681.1 GCA_009843665.1 Caldilineaceae bacterium SB0675_bin_29
TGCAGATTCCGAGCATGTGCCAGCGCAGGCAAGACAGGCGATGCAACTCCCAAATATGCCCAACGCTCACCGCTATGACCTATGAACCACTGTTCTCTTACGACTCGGCTTCCACCACCAGGCCCGCTCGCAGCCGTTCACTATAAACTGACTACTGAAAACTAGACCCCCCCATATATCCGCAGATAGTGCGCATAATGCGTCAGGATGCGCTGCAGATAGAGGCGGGTCTCGCTGTAGGGGATGCGCTCGATGAAGAGAGCCTCGTCGGGCGCCGAGCGGTCGAACCAGTTCCTGGCGTTGCCGGGGCCGGCGTTGTAACCGGCGAGGGCGGCGACGGGATTTTCGCGGGCGTAATCCTGCACCCAGCGCAGGTAGTAGGCGCCGAAACGAACGTTGACGAAGGGGCGGTTGAGCAGGCCGGTGGAGTAGTTGGGGTAGCCGAGGCGCTGCGCGATCTCCGCGCCGGTGGTGGGGATGATCTGGGTCAGGCCGTGGGCGCCGGCAAAGGAGCGGGCGGGCGGCTCGAAGAGGCTCTCCTGCAGGATGAGGCTGTAGAGAAGCAGCGGATCGATCTCGAAGTCGGTGGCTTCCTTTTCCACGAGACGGGAATAGTGCCTGGGGTAGGCGACGCGCTGGATAAAGAGGGGTACGTCGGCGGTATGCCGGGCCTCACTGAGTTGAATCAGACGGTAGGCCGCGCTGATGGAGAGCCGGTTGGCGCCCAGTTCCTCCAGATGCACCATGAGCGAAAACAGGCCCGTGGGGTCGTCGCGGTTGCGCCAGTAGACCTGTTCGAGCAGCTTCAGGCCCTCGGCGCGCAGATCCAACTCCAGTAGCAGTGTGCCGCCGACCAGGGCCGGGTCGGCGGCTATGGCTATCGGCAGGCCCGAACTACCGCTGCTGTTACCGGCATCGGTCGTGTCGGAGGCGACGTGCCATGTCATCAGCCAGTTTTCGGCAAAGGCGCGGCTGCCGTCATCGCCGGGCAGCGCGGCCGCAGTCATTGCATCCATCCGGGGGATGAGGTCCTGACCCGGATGACCTTGCAGCGCCAGCTCCGTTCCGGCCAGCACGCCGTAATAGGTTTCCGGCTCCTGTGCGACGAGCGACTGCCACAGGGAGCGGGCCGTCTCTTCCTCGCCCAGGGCATGGCGGGCGCGGCCCAGCCAGTAGGCCGCCGTGCCCGACCGCACACCGGGATAGTCCGCCAGCAGACGTTCGAAGCTGTTGGCGGCCAGTCCGTGATGGCCGTAGGTAAAGGCGCCGATCCCCAGCACCGCCAAGCCGTCCGGCGCGCGTGGACTGTCCGGGAAGCTGTCCACCAGCATCAACAGATCGGCCACAGCTTCAACCAGGAAGTCGGCCGTTGCCTCTGAACGGCTCCCGGAGCCGATATCCAGGGTACTGTCGGCGCGGATGGCGGAAAGCGCGCTCAGCCAGAGGCCTTCGGGCGCGAGCGGGTCGTTTGGATAATCTCGGGCGAAGGTGCGGTAGATGCGCCGTGCCGCTTCTGGCGCGCCCTGCGCACTGGCCAGCCGCGCGCGGGTCAGCCAGGCTTCGCCGAAACATTCGCAGGCGGGATACCAGTTCATCACCTGTTCGAGGGCGCGGATGGCCTCGTCCCACTGCCCCAACCCCATGTGGGCGCGGCCAAGCCCCACCCAGGCCTGCCCGGCGCGTTCATCCTGCGGCGACTCCTGCAGAAAGCGCTCAAAGGCGCTGACGGCTGGAAAGTAGGCCTTTGCATAAACGTCGACCTGCCCGCGCACAAAGAGGTCGACCGGCACCTCGCGGTTCACCAGCTGGATCAGAGACTGGTAGGCGGAGTTGCTTTCCGGATCCTCCTCCAGGGCCTGTCGCCAGCGGGCGATGGCCGTTTCCTCGTCGCCGGCGGTGGAGTAGGCGATCCCGGCGCGATACATATAGCCGGCCCGGTGGACGTTCCACACCTGGTAACCGAGAATCGCATCGAAGTCGGCGGCGTCCCGGCTGCGCGTCTCCTCGGCAGACTCGGTTACGGCCAGGATCTCATCGTAGACCGCGGCGGCCTGGCCCCAGCGGCCATTGCCTTCGAGGATACCGGCCACCCGGTCAAGAAGACGGACCTTTTCCCAGTTGCGGCCGGCATGGTTGGCGGCCCGCCGCACTGCGTTGGCGGCCTGCTTCCAGTCGCCGGCCGCGAGCCAGGCATCGGCGATGCGCTCTTCCACGACCGCGGTGACCTCTGCGTGCTGTTGCAGGAAAGCTTCGTAGGCCGCGGCGGCTTCGGCGTTGCGGCCCAAACGGGCCAGCGTCTCGGCGCGCAGGAACAGGTTATGGCCGCGGCGGGGGTCATCTGCCGGCAGGGAGCCGGCCTGTGGCGAGATCTGTTCCAACACGGTGAAGGCGGACACCGGCTGTCCGTCGGCGAGGAAGGAGAGCGCAAGTCGAAAACGAGCTTCCAGCCGCTGGTCAAGAGTAATCTGGGGATCGGCCAGCAGCGCCTGGAGCAACCGCTGCGCCCCGCTGTAGTCGCCGTCCTCGTGCAGCCAGGCCGCCTGCTGCAAGGGCGTTGCCGCCGCGAACGCTTCGACCGTCGCCCGCTGTCGGGGGGCGGAACTGCTCGCCTGCAACGCTGCCGCCTGCGCCGGAACAGGAGTCGCGGCAGGCGCGGTCGTCGCGACCGCCGGGGGCGTGCTGGTGTCGGTTGCAGCGCCGATTGAGGAATCGGTGGCGATGGCGATGGTCGTGGACGTGGCGGCCGCGCTTCGGTTCCCGCAACCGCCGAACAGCAGGACGAGCAGAGCCAGAATCGAAAGAGAGAGCGTAAGTCTCAACTGTAACTTTCGTAGTGCAGCGCTTGCCATAGTTGCTGTGAAATGCGCCCCTGCTCGAGAGGAGGATACGGCGCGATGAGGGGGCCGGCGGAAGATCATCGCAGGGTATGAGCCGTCCGCGTGAGGCGTTCTGTGTCTGCTTGCCCGCTTAAGTCAATGGGACCGAAAGGCATTCGATAATGGTATCAGGGGGGCGTGGACTATGTCAATTAAAGGCCGAAAACGGGTGCATCCCAAAATGGGGGCGAACTTTCGTATACCTCGGGTCGCAACAGAGCCATGTCCCATCCTTCTGAAACTCTGAGGCAGGAGATTCGCCGTCTCTGACCACTGGCCACTAACCACTGACCACTGCAGTTGGGCGGTCGGGCCTATTCGGCCCTCCCTTGTGCGGGGGCTCCGCCCCCGCAACGCCCCCGGCCAACAACATGCCTAGTCGACCGGGTGTCGACATTGGTGACGGGTGCCCATTCGAAAGTGTCCAGCCAGACCACGTCCCGCCAGTTCCATCAGATCCCCGTAGGGGCAGGCCTTGTGCCTGCCCACTCCCACCCCAAATCTGGGATGCACGCCCGAAAGCCGCTGTCCCCGACCAATGGGAACAGGGTGGTCAGATGCTATCTTTGTTTCGGAATTGGCCCTATGCTATGATTTCGTGCACAAGTGACCCGGTCACCTGGAGTGACCTCTGTGCTTGCCCCAAAAGCACTCATCATCGAGCACCTGACTTTGCCGGTTCCCTGGCAAGAGGCCCGATTCTGCCAGATGAATAAGGTGTTCGTTCTTTCGGAATTCAAGTTGTCTCACATATCGAGGGTATTACGGCAAGACTCTTCAACGCTGGTAAACTCCCATAAGGCAGGACCCGATGGCTGGATGGAAGTTCAAGAGATTTTCACTGGCAGGGCTTTCCCTTCTCGTAGTGATTCTGCTGGCAGCCTGCAGGCCCATCGATGACCAGATTGCTTACTATCTTGCCCACGGCCCCACAAGTGTAAGACCGTACGTCGCAACGGGACCGTCCTGCACGGAACTCGAAGAAGTAGCGCAGGAGACCCTGGCCGGTGTCCGTCCGCCGCCCGCTACCGCGAGTTTCAGCGCCGCCGAACGTCAGGCTCTTGCCATGACCGCTTTCGGCCACCTGTGCGAACTGGCGAGAGAGGTGGGATGGCGGCAGAGCGCCACAAAGGAGGAAGCGAAGGCCGCAGAACTCCTGATGGACCGCTTTACCGAGTTCGGATACAGCCCGGAGATGCAGGATTTTCAGGTGCGGATAGGGTCTCTCCGGAGGCAATCCAGCAACATAATCCTTGAGCTTCCCGGTCAGGGCGAAGGCGTGGTCATCCTGGGCGCACACTACGACACGGTACGGAACTCAGTGGGCGCCAACGATAACGCTTCCGGAGTAAGCGTGCTGCTGACGCTGGCAGAACGGTTGGCGCAGCCGCCCTGGTCCAGCCAGATGGTATCGGTTTTCCCGTTCACACTGCGGATTATCGCCTTTGGCTCAGAGGAAACCGGAATGACCGGCAGTGGGCATTACGTGCGCCAATTGACCGATGAAGAGTTAGACGCCATCAAGGTCATGATCAACTTCGATTCGGTGGGATCCGGCACATTTCTCCGGGGACCGGGCGACAGCTGGTTG
Organism: Caldilineaceae bacterium SB0675_bin_29; assembly: GCA_009843665.1. Lineage (GTDB taxonomy): Bacteria > Chloroflexota > Anaerolineae > Caldilineales > Caldilineaceae > Bin5. The sequence continues at coordinate 4,468 of VYDA01000681.1, forward strand.
ACCAGTCTTGTAGAAGAAATCGCCAGTAAAGAGGGAGTGTCCTACACAAGCATCATCGAGGGTTACAGCGGTAGCGATCATTTCTCTTTCAAGTACGATGCCGAGATTCCGACTATTAGTTTCTTCAGCAACGACAAGTCTCGCATCAACACCCGAAGTGATACGATAGAGTTCATCAACCCGGTGCTGCTGGGAGACATGGTGGTTCTGGTCCTGGAACTGCTTGCCTCCCTTGAAGATTTGTAATGTCTTGCCGGTAATGCCATCTCTGGGGTGAAGACCATGCAGCCAACTGGAATCCAGGGGAGATGTTGATGGAAGAAGTGAATCACACGGTTCCACCGAAAGGTCATCGCAATTGACACAGGAATACAACGTCGTCGTGGGCATGGAGGTCCACGCGCAGCTGCTGACGAACACGAAGATGTTCTGCCGCTGCAGCGCCGACTACCAGGGGGCGCCGCCCAATACGCACACCTGCCCGGTCTGCCTGGGGCTGCCCGGCGCGCTGCCGGTGAGCAACCGCGCCGCGGTCGAAGCCACCATCCGCACGGGGCTGGCGCTCAACTGCGAGATCGCGGAGACCGCGGTCTTCGCACGCAAGAACTACCACTACCCGGACCTGCCCAAGGGCTACCAGATCTCCCAGTACGAGCTGCCCCTCTGCCGCAACGGCTGGGTCGAGATCGAGCTTCCCGACGGCGACGCCAAACGCATCCGCATCCACCGCGCCCACCTGGAAGAGGACACCGGCAAGAACACGCATGCAGGGCTGCATACGCTGGTCGACCTCAACCGGGCCGGGATGCCGCTGATGGAGATCGTCACCGAGGCCGACATCGCCAGCGCCGACGAGGCCTACGCCTTCCTGACCAAGCTGCGCTCGATCCTGCGCTACCTGGGCGTCAACAGCGGCAACATGGAGGAGGGCGCGCTGCGCTGCGAGCCCAATATCAGCGTGCGCACGCCGGAGCAGGCCGCCCGCGGCGAGTTCGGCACCAAGGTCGAGGTCAAGAACCTCAACAGCCTGCGTGCGGTGCGCAACGCCATCGCCTACGAGGCCGAACGCCAGGCCGATGTACTGAACGACGGCGGCGTGATCGAGCAGGTGAACATGGGCTGGGACGAAGACCGCCAGCGCACCGTCCTGCAGCGCTCGAAGGAGAGCAGCGAGGACTACCGCTACTTCCCCGAACCGGACCTGCCGCCGCTGGTGGTCGACCGCCAGTGGGTGGAGGAGACCGCGCGCACGCTGCCCGAGCTGCCCGACGCCAAGGAGCAGCGCTACCGGCAGGATTGGTCCCTGCGCCCGGCCGATGCCGGCGCCATCACCGGCGAGAAGGCGGTGGCCGACTATTTCGAGGCCGCGGTGGCCGCCTACGGCCAGGAGGACGGCAAACCCCAGCGCATGGCCAACTGGATCACCGACGAGCTGTTCCGCCTGCTCTACGCCGACGGCGAGGGCCAGGATCTGCGGCAGATCGCCGACACGCGCGTGCAGCCGCAGCAGCTGGCCGCGCTGGTGCAGATGGTGGATGCGCGCGCGATCAACGCCAACACCGGCAAGAAGGTGCTGGAGCAGATGTACGGCAGCGGAGACGATCCCCAGGCCGTCGTCGAGCGCGAAGGGCTGGCGATGGTCAGCAATACGGACGTCATCGACGCCGCCGTGCAGGAGGCCTTCGACAGCAACCCGGACGAACTGGCCCGCTACCGCAGCGGCGAGAAGAAGCTGTTCGGCTTCTTCATGGGCCAGATGATGCGCGCCACCAAGGGCAAGGCCGACCCCCAGGCGGCGCGTCAACGGCTGCAGGAAATGCTCGACAGCTAGTAGGGGCAACCCTTGTGGTTGCCCTCGTGGGCCGGGCTCAAAGAAATATCAACGAAGCCTGATAACGCCCCACCAACAGCCGTCCACTAACCACTGACCACCAACCACTACCCACTGACCTCCGACCACCGACCACTGACCACTGACCACTGAGGTCCCATGTCTCTTTCCCTTACCCACACATGCAACGAAAAGACCGCGCCGCACAGTCACCGCACGCCCGGCTTCGCCTCGCTGGAGCTGAAGTGGGAGGCCGTGACGCTCTTCCGCTACATCTACGACCCGGACATGCCCCAGTCCGAGTCGCCCAAACCGTTCTTCCACCCCGTCAACACGCTGGCCGGCGACCTCATCACCAACTACCGCCCGCATGACCACGTCTGGCACAAGGGCATCCAGATGACGATCGCCCACCTGCACGGTCAGAACTTCTGGGGCGGGGGCAGCTACGTCCACGGCAGGGGTTATGTTGACCTGCCCAACAACGGGACCCAGCGCCATGACGGCTGGGATTCGATCGAGATCGAGGACAACCGCTTCGCGGCCGCGGAGAGGCTCTCCTGGATCACACAGGCCGGCGAACACTGGATCGACGAGACGCGGGACATTGCCGTGGAGATCGTCGACCCGGAGGCCGGCTACTGGACCCTGGACTTCACCACCAGCCTGCGCAATGTGCGCGGCAAGCCGCTGCACATCGGCTCGCCCACGACCTCTGGCCGTCCGCTGGCCGGCTACGGCGGCCTCTTCTGGCGCGGCCCGCGCTCCTTCGACAACGGCGAGATCATCACCGCCGCCGGGCACGAAGGCGCCGACGCCATGGGCCAGGCCGCGCCCTGGCTGGCCTACACCGGCCGCCACGACGGCAACGGCAACGCCTCAACGCTCGCCTTCCTCGACCATCCCGCCAACCTGCGTTACCCCAACAAATGGTTCATCCGCCAGACGCCCTACGCCTGCGCCAGCTTCGCCTTCATGTTCGACGAGGTCTACGAGTTCGAGGTGGAGGAGACGATTACCCAGCGGTACCGGCTGGTGATCGCCAATGGCGGTTGGGACGCGGCACAGGTCGAGGACGCGGCAGAGGCG
>VYDA01000699.1:0-955 GCA_009843665.1 Caldilineaceae bacterium SB0675_bin_29
AAATAACTCTGGTCACTGAGCCGCATCCGTTTGTCATCGTTCAGCTTGGCATTGGTTTGCACACAGAGCAGCACTTCATGGGGGGAGGCGTCGTTCTCACTCACATAGTGAACATCGTTAGTCACGAGCAGGTCCAGGCCGACCTTATCTGCCCAAGGGATGAGAGTTCGATTCACCTCCTGCAGTTCGGGGATATTGTGTTCCTGAACCTCGATGAAAAAGTTCTCCTTGCCGAAGACATCCTTGTACCAGCCCAGGCGCTCGTATGCTTCCTTCTCTTTGCCCTGGGACAAGAGGGCAGGCACCTCTGCGCCGAGACAGCCGGTGGTGCACAGGATTCCCTCAGCGTGTGCGGCCAGAAAGTCATGGTCGACACGGGGCTTGTAATAGAATCCATCGGTATTGCTGCGGCTCACAATCTTCAGGATATTGCGGTAGCCGGTCATATTCCTGGCGAGGAGAAGCAGATGATAGTTTTCCTTATCGAGCTGTGGATCGCGGCCGCCCATGGGCCGCTGCCAAAGAGTCTGGTAGGCCTCCACACCGATGATGGGTTTGATCTCAGCGCTTCGGCAGGCGCGGAAGAACTCGATGACGCCGTGCATGGCACCGTGATCGGTGAGAGCAAGCGCTGAATGGCCCAGACGGGCGGCCTCGCTGACGAGATCGTCGATGCGGCCCAGGCCGTCGAGGAGGGAGTACTCGGAATGGGTGTGGAGATGGACAAAATCGTTGGACATAGGAGGGTTGGGAGGTCAGGAAGATGAAGGCCGCGCCCAGCGCGAGGGCGGCAATGATAAGGCTGTTTCAATCTTACATCAAGACCGCTGCCGCAGACAACGCGCAGGCATAGCGACGATGCAGCGATTTGGGGGCGTCATTCCGCTTCAAGTTGCTCCGGCGTCAGTTGATGCCAGAAGAGTTCACCGGACTCGAAAGTGTCCTGGATTCGGTC
>VYDA01000699.1:965-7338 GCA_009843665.1 Caldilineaceae bacterium SB0675_bin_29
ATTCGGTCCATCCGAAGCTTAGACTCCCGCGCCTCTGCTGCAAAGCATGGCAGGGCTGTGAGGAAGATCCAGTAGTTTTCGCGAGGGAAGCCGCGCGCACAGGGCTTCAAGACGTTCAGGGTGCTCGTCGAGAACTTAGGCCAAATCCTCCATCGGGTTAATTGTACAGACATCCACCTCACCGCTGTAGAACTTTTCTGTCAGGGGACCGACGTTCGCGACTGACTTGGCCAGCTTCGCGGGGCGGCCCCTTGACTCTTGTCTCGCACACGTGTTCTTTCCCATCATCATACCCCAATCACGCACTGCAGACAAAGCGTTTCCGACACCGATATCGAGGCGGGCCTCTTACTTTTCTTATACGGTGCACTTATGTTCCTCTAACTTTGCGTTGACTTCAATCTAATGTTGGGCGGTTATCCTGATAGTTGCATGTGGCGGTCAGGCGGCCACATAGAAATTCACACAGAACCATCAGTTCGGATAGCGCCCCAGGAGCAGAAGAGCCGGCGCTAAATGGAAAGTTCAGGAGGCACAAAATGAGTAGAATCGTACGATGGGACCCGTTCCGTGAGATGATATCGGTGCACAATCAGATGGACCAGCTCGTGGGTGATCTTTTCCGGGAGCCGGATGGATGGCAAGGCAACGGCAAAGGCGGCCACATGCGCCTGCCGCTGGATGTCAGCGAGGATGACAACAGCTACAGTGTGACGGCGTCACTGCCCGGCATCGACCCGGCCGACCTTGAGATCAGTTTTTCAGAGAATTCGCTTACCATCCAGGGCGAGACCCAGGCGGAAAGCGTTGAGGAAAACGCAAAGTGGCATCTGCGGGAACGCAGCTTCGGCAGGTTCGTGCGCAGCATCACGTTGCCGGCAGCCGTAAACGCCGACGACATCAGCGCCGACTACGAGGACGGCGTTCTCACCCTGACCCTGCCGAAGGCAGACGAGGTCAAGCCCCGGATCATTGCAGTGCGCGGCTCCAGTGAAGAGGCGGTTGCAGCCTAGACTGACTCTCATTCGCAGAAAAGAAGAACACCAAGAGGCACTGGCTGTGAGGCCGGTGCCTCTTCTTGTAATTCGCCTCAGGTCCGAAATGGGAGGGGAGGAGCCCCGACAACAGGCTCTGCCGGGGCCCCACAAGGAGGAAGGAAGGAGAATGGGCGCGGTGGAAGCCTTTGAGATGCCGACCCCACTCGACACCAGCTTCAACCACTTGGGACAAATATACCCCAGTTTCAGGCCTGATTCACTATGCAAATTGCATAATAATTTCTCTGTTTCGCTGGATGATTTGACTGCAGTGGGCGACTGTTCGGCGGACTTGCCCGCTTGCGACGTGCAATTTGTATAATAGCGGTAACAGGCTGGCGTCGTGAGCGGTTCGGCTTGGGCCTGTGTTAGAATTGTGAAGCAGGATTAGAACGACTCAGGACGCAGAGAGATGACAGAGACGACCTTACCGCTTACTGCGCGCGTCGCCTGCGCGGGTTGAGCCTCAAAACTCCCTCCCGGGGCGTTGTCGCAGGTCGTGCGACAGATGGCTGCGGTCTTTCCGCAAACTGAATATCCGGATGTTCTGATCGGTTTAGGCAAACCTGACGATGCGGCCGTCTACCGCCTGGATGACGAACGGGTTCTCATTCAGACGACCGACTTCTTCACGCCAATCGTTGATGATCCCTGGCTGTACGGAGCGATTGCCGCGGCCAACTCGATGAGCGACGTCTACGCAATGGGGGGAGAGGTGCGTGTCTGCCTCAATATTGCCGGATTTCCTGAAGATCTGCCGGCACAGGTAGTAGCGGAAATTCTGGCGGGAGGTGCGGCCAAAGTGCAGGAGGCGGATGCTGCGATCGCCGGAGGACATACGGTCACAAATCCTGAGCCGTTCTATGGCTTGAGCGTCACGGGCGTCGCCGCCCCCGGTTCTCTGTTTCGAAAGGGAAGCGCGGCGGCAGGTGATCATTTGGTCCTGACCAAACCGCTGGGCACCGGCATCATCACCACGGCAGCCAAGCTCACGGGGCAGGCCGAGAGTTCGGCGTCCCGCAAAGCGCGGCGGGCCCTGGGCAAGCCGGACCTGCAGCCTGCCCACCTTGAACAGGCCATCAATTCCATGACGCGCTTGAACCGCGCGGCGGCTCATGCAGGCTGTGCCGCGGGGGTACGGAGCGGCACGGATATCACCGGCTACGGCCTGTTGGGTCACGCGGTCGAACTGGCGACTGCGTCGGCGGCTGACACGCCGGTCCAACTCCAGATTGAAGCGGAGAGTGTGCCAGCCCTACCTGGGGTCTTCGAATATATCGAGTCAGGCTATCTGACCCGAGGAAGCGTGCGTAATCCAGAGCACTTTGGAGGGCATGTGGCTGTGGCCCCCAGCGTGGCCGCGGGGCACAGTACGCTGCTATGGGAGGCTGAAACAAGCGGAGGTCTTCTGCTGGCGGTTCCGCCTTCTGGTCTCTGTCAGTTCCGAGACGTGTGTGAGGGGAATGAACAGCCCTTCTGGGAAATCGGTACCGTCGAGCCAGCCGGGAGGGATCAGGCGGTCATTAAGCTCCTCTAGAAGACCACGGCGACGCGGTCGTCTGAGCCGTGAAAGAGCAGACGCAGCAGCCACGTCCACGCCAGAGCGTCTCTCCAGCTTTTACCCGATTCGACATCTATATATGCGGTGACGCAACTGTGTGGTTTTCTACGCGGCTCTGGATGAACCAAAGGGCTCATCGTCGTCATCGGGGCCCTGTTGGCCCTCCTCACCCTCTCCGTCTCCCTCTTCGGTTGAAGGGGTGATAGCCTGGGGGCGAGCCCACTGCTCACTGCTCCAATCGGTTCGCTCGTCGCCGCTGTTTGCATCTGGTTCCTGGCCCGCTTGGGTGGAGAATTCGGCGAAGTCGTAGTATTCGTCTTCGCCCTCCTCTTGCGGGATAGGCAGGGGCCGACCAGGCGTATCGACCACATAATCGCTGCCGGGCACAGTGGGCGGATCACTTTCTTCGTAGAGCAGTTCGCTCTCCTGGGGAACGTTGTCGGCAAGTTCGGAGACGGGTGGAGGTGCGCCGGCCAGCGGGCTGACCGGTGTAGACACTGCCGACCTCGGCGAACGCGAACGCATTGGCGGGGGCAGAAGAGTGCGGTTCACTTCCCAGGCGCGAAAACGGACGATGGCCATACCCAGGAGAGCGAGACCCAGCAAGGCATAGAGGCCGAGGGCGACGACGAGCACCAGCAGATTCACCAACTCCATGAAGGGAAGACCGACGCCGATGCTATCGAGTTGCGCCGCGAGGGGGCCGGTGTCCAAGACCTGAAGACGTAGGAAGTAGCCCAGCACGCCATAGAGTACCAGCGCGAAAACCGACATCACCCAATTGCTCAATACGGCGAGGAAGTAGTCCCCCGCCGTCGTTGTGAACTGGACCGGCTGGTCGCTTATGGACACATTGTTCAGAATCTGGCTGCGTATACGGTTGCGGCCCCAGTAGTAATAGAGCCCCAATGTCAACGGCGTGAGGAGAAAGAGCAGGAACCATTCCCAGAAGATATCGATCGTCTTGCCCTCATATTCCAGGCGCAGCCCGTTGGGAGTGAGCGTATGCGCGTATTGCCAGCGTAACATTCTGGTAGCGGAGAAACCGAGAATCAGGTACAGCCCAAGAGTTATCAGCGTGTAGAATCCGATGACAATGAACTGCACGAACACCTCTGCACCGGATCCGTCAAACTCCAGCTGCTGGTCCTCAAAATATGTGTTTTCGGTGACTATCCGCTGCCAGCGGGCATATCCCCAGGGCACGTAGATGCCCAGCGTTATCCCTGAAAGGATCGCTATCAGAATCAGGTTTCCGTATACATTCAGCCAGCGGCCGCGAAACTCCAAGTTGGTAGGCATGGCAGAATCCTTCCGAGTAGAGAGATCAGTTGAAAGCCACGGGGGATCGTTCAAAGCTGTCAGGACAGTATATCCCAGGGGGAAATGCTTGACAAAGTGGGTCCGGAAAGTCGGGTAATCGTTTTTCTCATGTGTTTCAGACTACACCGTTATCATGCAGCGCCTGGATCTCCACTTCAGTCAGAGCCAGCTTTTCCCGCAGCAGCTCATCGGTGTGCTCGCCCAGAAGCGGCGGCGGCCGGAAAATTTGCGCGGGCGTGCGGTCCAGCTTGGGCACCGGCCCGACTAGTCTGATCCTGTCTCCGTTGCCGTCGATTACTGTTTGCACCATCTGCCGGTGTTCGGCCTGGGGTGCCGCCAGCGCGGTGGGAATATCGTTGACCGGGCCGCAAGGTACGCCGGCCGCGCGCAGCCGTTCGATCCACACATCGGTGGCGTCTTGGCGGAAGTGGCCGGCCAACGCCGGGATAAGCAGTTCGCGAAAGCGCACGCGGGCCGGATTTGTGGCAAAGCGTTCGTCTTCTGCCCAGGCGGGCTCCCCTACGACCTCAGCAAGTGAAGCAAACTGCCCGTCATTGCCCACCGCCAGCATGAGATGGCCGTCGGCGGTGGCGAAGGTCTGATAGGGCACGACGGTGCCATGTGCATTGCCGTAGCGACGGGGCGGGTCGCCTGACAGGAGATAACCGCTGGCAACGTTTGCAAGCCAGCTCAACTGTGTATCATAGAGCCCGATGTCTATGTACTGACCCTCACCCGTCCTATCACGGTGGAGTAAGGCCGTCAGAATCGCCACTGCTGCCTGCAGACCGGCTGTGATGTCGACGATAGCCACCCCCACTTTGAAGGGCTCGCCATCGGTGCCCTCGCTCGTTGGACCGGTAATGCTCATGATACCGCCCTGGGCCTGGATAACCGTGTCATAGCCGGGAAGCTCCCGGTCGGGGCCAGTCTGGCCATAGCCGGTGATGGCGCAGTAGACCAAACCGGGATTGTCGGCGCGGAGGCATTCATAGCCGAGCCCCAAGCGTTCCATCCCACCCGCCTTGAAGTTTTCAACAACGACATCGGCCTGCGCGGCCAGCCGCCGGAAGATTTTCTGACCGGCTTCGGTTTTCAAATTCAGGGTCAGACTGCGCTTGTTGCGATTGGCGCAGAGGAAGTATGCGCTCTGCCCGCCGTCGGTGAATGGGGGACCCCAGTGGCGGGAGTCGTCCCCCCGGCCCGGCTGCTCGATCTTTATAACCTCGGCACCATAATCGCCCAACGTCATGGTGGCATAGGGACCGGCGAGGACGCGCGAAAGGTCAATAACGGTGATATGGGACAGAGCGTGGAGCATTGGAGAGGCGCGGGGCGGCGAAGGTGAAAGATTTCGAAATTCTTGGGAAATCAGACTGCGAAGAGTTCGGAAACGGGAAGGGTGAAACCGGTCAGCGGACCGGTGCCGGCCAGCGTGTCGCCAGTGCGCAGAGCGGTGCGTTGCGAAACGGAATGGTAGACGTAGACAGCTTCATCGTCGGGGTCGACGATCCAGAGTGTATCAACGCCGATCGAGAAGTAGTCGTCGATCTTCTGACGCATGTCCGCCCAGCTGTCGGTGGGGGACAGAATTTCTACTACCAGATCCGGCGCAACGTCGATAAAACCTGACGGCGGGCCGTCTGGCAGTTTCGTAGCCGACCAGAAGGCCAGATCTGCGCCGCGTATCCGATCCGGGTCGCGCCGGATGTAGATTCCGATTTCTCCGACCAAACACCAACCAGCTTCTGTGTCTTCAACAAAGGTACCCAAGCGGCGGTCGAGCCTTGATTCGAGGAACCCGTGTATTCCTCCGGTTGGGCTCATTCTTACGATCACTCCGTCAATGAGTTCACAGGGGCCGATGTCACCCATTGCCAGCAGGTCGGAACCGGTGATGAATCCAGTCGTTGTTTGCATTGGTTGCGCTGTCATCGGGCTGGTCCTTATTTCCTTTCCGACACGTGCATCCTAGCCTATTCGACACATGTGCCGGAAGAAGAACCGTCTGTGTTCAAGATGCAGTATAGCATACCTGTGATAGATGGAGAGAAGCCTCGGCATACGGCTTGAGGGCCGTTCTTCCCATCCCTGGTGGCGGGCGAGACGCCGTTGTCCAGACACCCTGTATCAGTAGGGATTCACTATCATTCAGACCGTGGCGCGGAAGCCGTACAAAGTCGCGACAGCGTACGGACCTGCGAGGACGCGCAAGAAATGGTGAATGGAGACTGGGGACAGGGGCAGGCGGATTGGAGAGGTTTTGGTGCGGCTGGTGTGAAGCAGTTGGCGGGCAAGCAAGAGATCAGAAGGCAAAGAGCTCAGAAACGGGAAGGGCGAAACCAGTCAGTGGGCCTGTTCCGGCCAGAGTGTCGCCACGGCGCAGAGCGGTGCGCTGCGAAGCGGTACGGTAGACGAAGACGGTCTCCTCGTCAGGGTCGACGATCCAGAG
>VYDA01000647.1 GCA_009843665.1 Caldilineaceae bacterium SB0675_bin_29
TCCGGTCGCGAACAGCTGGCCCACCACGGGAATGACCCTGAGCATGTAGAAACGAAGCGTCGGTTCCAGGAACGTGGGGGGCGGCGGCGATGTTTCCAGGCAGACGATGCGGCCTCCCGGTCTCGTCACCCGGCGCTGTTCGGCCAGACAGGTGTCAACGTCGATTACATTGCGCAAAAGGAAGCCACTGGTTACGGCGTCAAAGTATCCGTCGGCAAATGGCAGGCGCAGCCCGTCGCCCTGAACGAATTCAACCGAGTCCTGCCGCCCGCCGGAGCGAATCCGAGGCGACTGTTTTGCTCTCTTCCGACGTCCTACATCCATCATTTCGAAGGTGAAGTCACAGCCGATCACCTCGGCGTCGCGATGCGTGCTCTTGGCTTCGTAAGCGATATCACCGGTGCCGGTACCCACGTCGAGGAGGCGGCCGCCCGCGGGCAGCCGGCATAAGTCGACTACCTCGCGACGCCAGCCTACATCCTGCCCGCCGGTCATGAGCCGGTTCACCAGGTCGTAGCGATGGGCGATGCCGGCGAACATCTGGTTGACGTATGCGGCTTTTTCGGCGGCAGGAGGAGTCGTGGAGGCGTTCATTATTACCGGCTAATCGGCCAGATTGCGCAACTGTCCGCTGGCTCTCTCAAGCTCCCGACGCAGCTCCTGGATTTCCTGCAGAATCTCCGGCGGCGTTTGATCGGCGTGTCCGCTATATGCTGCCAGTAACGACTCCAACCGCCCTTGCAGTTCCGGGATCTCGTGCTGCAGGTAGTCCAGCTCCACTTTCCGCCCCATCTCCAGCAGCGTTTCGACGCCGTAATCGCTCACGTCGGAGTACAAGGTCTGGGCCAGCTCCTGGTAGTTTTCCAGCATCCAGCGGCGCAGGAACTCGTTGCCGATTGTCCAGCGCGGGAACTCATCGTGAGAAGGGGCAGTTGCACCGTCCGACCGGCTGTAGACCCGCTGCAGGTAGCCGAGGTTGTTCATGCTGTGCACATACATCGAGATTTGATCGATCGATTCGTTGTCGGTCCTGGCCACCAGCTCTTCTTCACTGATGACACCCTGACGCGCAACGGTCAACAGGATCTGCCTTTCGGTCGGGGCGAGGCACCTGAAGTCGACCTCGAAAAAACCCTCCAGCAGGTGGTCGGCTCGCAGGTCTTCCTCGCGGATTTCGCGCAGAGAGCCTCTTCCATGCTTTTCCTCGAACAGACGGTAGCAAAGAGTCTGCACCAGATAGGGATGGCGGTGCGAGTGGCGCAGAACTTCGTTTATGCGCTCACGCTCGACGCTGACGGGCGAGTGGCTCTGTTCCTGCAATACAAGACTGACGCTTGCCTCAGGCTCGAGGCTCCACAGATGCACGAGGGTAAAGCCGAAGAGGAACGGGCTGGTGAGCCAGTTGCGGGTCAGATCGTTGAGCTGCATCAGCAACTTGGTCGACGTCATGATTGTGCGCATCCCGCCGTTCTGGAAAGCTTTGCGAAGCCGCGCCAGGGCCTGGTAGTCGTTCTTGGCCAAGCTGATCCAGGCCTCGGCCTCGTCGATGAGGAGAAGCAGCTGTTTGCCGCGGGCTCTCAGGGCTCGTTGCAGGGTGCGCAGGATCTGAATGGCATCCCGATTGTAAAGAGCGCTTACATCGACGCCAATTGCCTCGAACCGCGCCATCTCGTCTTCGACGGCCAGGAAGAGCTCGTAGTCGAAATCGTCCTTTGTTTCGCTCCCTTGCAGATCCCAATACAGGGGAACGAAGTCTGTATTATCCTGCGTGGTCAAGAGCCATTCCAACTGCCGCAGCAGCGAGGTCTTTCCCATGCGGCGGGTGCCAACGACCCAGATGGCCGGGTCCTCGGCGCTCATGAGATAATCGAGCAACTGCTCCCGGCCGTAGTGGTCCGCTCCGCGCAGCCAGCGGCCAACGGTGTAAGGATTACGCATTGCGCTCCGTGAGATCCTCAATTCGAAAACGAAAGCCAGTAACGGGTTGGGAGGATGCGTCTGCCTGGCTTAATCGCTACAGAGAATGAGGGTCGTCGTTCTCGCTCAACCCGATATTGATGGTATCACCCATCTGCTGAATGTGCCCATGAGCGAACAGGGCGTCGGTCATCGTAATCGTGCGCCGGCCGTCGGCAAGCATGCGCCCGACGGCCTCGAGGCCGTACTGCTGAATACGAAAAGGGCGCCCGGCACAGTTCTCGATGATAAAATCCACGACCCCCGGTTCGTAGCGGTAAAAGCCTCGTACCGGCTCGGTCAGCAGCTCTAGCGCTTGCTCACGGGTGAAGGGCTCCAGTTCGATCTCGTTAAACAGATTGTACCAAGGGCTTTCGATACGGCCCCATTCTTTGCTGATACGGATCCCGGCGATGACCGCACCGAGCGTTGCCGCGAAATCACGCATGAAGATGCGCCGCAGCCGCTGCTGCATCAGGTGATCGTAGGCGTTGAAGACGTCCATTTCGTCGATGAGCAGGATCAGCCGCAGGTGCTTGCCGGGATGACTTTCCTCGCCAAAGTGTTGCAACGCCTTGACGACGTCGCGCAGATCTCGGATGAACTCTCTGTCGGTGTACTGTTCGTGGCCGGGGCGATAGTAGAGAAGGTCCTGAAGCGCGTCTTTCGTCTCCTGCGTGAGCCCGGACAGCGTCGATGCCGTGTGCAGGATCTCCTCCATCAGGAAATGGAAGAAGGTATGCTCCTCGGTTCCCTCCAGGTCCACATACAGCGGCACAAACCAGTACTCCTCATCTTCCAGTCCCCAGAGATGGTTGTTCAACTGATAGAGCAGTGTCGTCTTGCCGATGCGACGTTCGCCGTGAATCATGATGCTGTTATTGTGCAGAGTATCCACGATCTTTTGCAGCATGTCCCTTCTGCCGAAGAACATGTCCTCGCGCCGTACCGGTTCGCCGCTGATAAAGGGGTTGAAGGAGCGGACGACGGCGTCCAGGGCCCGGCGGCGGGTCTGAATGACCTCGATTCCCATGTAGCCGAAGCCGATGAGCGCCAGCAAGCCGGTGACAACGAGCGTGATGAGATAGTCTGAACGTATCGAGCCCAGAACGGGCAGCCGAATCTGCGCCGGCAGCGGCTCCGCCTCGAAGGATACGCTGCTTATCTCGGAATAGGTGAAGGCAAAGTCCCGCACCTGGAATTCGAGTGTGTACTTGCCCTTTTTGGTGAAGCCGGACAGCTCCAGGAAGGGTCTATCCAATTGCTGCCATACGCCGAGTTGCCCGGGCGGATTGAGGCGATAGAGGACGACGAGATCGGATTGGGGCGTGTAGAGATCGCCTGCCTCATAGCCGACGATAATGTCGCCATCCGATTCCACCTTCCAGTCGTTGGCGGATAAGAGTTCTGCCGCGCCGGAGATGTTCTTAATCCTGATCCAGGGGGGTATCGAGTCAGGACGATGGAAGGTAAGCCCATCTCTGCTGCCGAACCAGTAGAGGCCGCCCGGCGTGCGAACAATAGAGGAGATGGAAGTGGCCGGCAGCACCGAGTCGACGATGAGTGTCTCCCACGTGCGACCATCATAGCGGGTAACACCGCCCTCGCTGCCGATCCACAGCGAGGCGTCATCCGGGTCGACGTACAGATCATAAAACAGCTTGCTGGGAAGTCGGGCGCTGGCCGTGCGGTCCTGCCAGACCCGGCCGTCGAAATAGATCAGGCCGTGCTGATTGACGGCGGCCCACATGGCGCCGGGAACCTTCGGGTCGGGCGCCAACGCGGCGACATTGTCCCCGAAGATCGAATGACGCGCCTCCGAGCTGGCCTGATAGCGTGTCCAGCCACCGTCTGCCCCGCCTACGAATATGCCGCCGCCCTCCGTGGCCGCCCACAATCGGTTGGAGGAGTCCAGCGCCAGGTCCTGAACGTCCTGTTGACTCAGTGCCTCCTCGATTGACAGTGCTCCGGTCGCAGAGTCGTAGCGCGCCAGGCCGTTGTCGGTCCCTATCCAGAGTTGACCTTCCTGCGCCAGTACAGCAGTGACCAGTGCCGAAGGGAGGGCCTCCGTGGGAACCGGCTGTTCCCACAGTTCCGCGTCGGGTTCCAGCGACGCCAGACCCCACCAGGTTCCCGCCCAGATGCGCCCATCCGCGTCAAGAGCGAGGTCGGTGACGAAAAGGCTGGGGAGACCGCTTTCCACGCCAAAAAAAGCCTCATCAGCCAAGCCGTTGCCGGCGGCTTTGCGGCGGATCCCCTCACCTCGGGTGCCGATCCAGAGGCGGCCCTGTTCGTCGGCGAGCATCGTCTGGATTTCGTTTGCAGGGCTTGAGGCCGGGGGATGAATCTCCCGCCCCCAGATCTCCCTGTCCGAGCGGAAAACGCCGGACACGGTGCCCAGCCAGAGAGAGCCTGCCTGATCGACGGCGGCCGCATGGATGAAGGAAGTTTCGCCGCTATTGATCGACTGTGGGATCAGGTCGTATTGCGGCGTTGACGAGGAGGCCGTTCCTCTCTCGACGAGGCGGAAGAATCCGCCGCCTTCAGTGCCCACCCATACGACGCCGGATCCGTCACTGGCCAGAGTGGTGATGCGTACGCGCTCACGTGCGTGCATAGGGTCGGTCGCCACCTGCTCCCAGGCGCCGCTGGAGGGATCCCGCCAAGCGATGTTGCCGTCGGCCGCAACCCACACCGGCCCGGCAGCACCGGCCCATAGGGCGGTAACTTCCCGTCCGGGCAGTCCTTCTGCTTCACCAACTGCGCTCCAGCGGCCTTCCTGCCTGAGCCAGAGCCCGTCGGACGTGCCGACCCAGATGCTTGCTCCCCCGTTCGAGCTGCCCATCACGTTGATATATGCATCTTCCAACCCGGTTACGGAGGAAGGTGCTTCCCCGTTCCAGATATAGAGGCCGGACGTCGTGCCGATCCAGAGCTGGCCTCGCGTGTAGTGCAGCGCACGCACCGGAGAATCCAGCCGTGTCAGCAGGTCCCAGGCACTGCCATCGTAGAAGAGGACAGCGCCGGTTGCCGTCCCTGCCCACAGTTCTGAGCTCGACGCTCCGATAGCCAAACTGTGGACGCCGCCCTGCAGATCGGCGCCTTCCGTCCACGAACGCCAGGCGCCATTGTAGCGGCTGATGCCGTGGTCGGTCCCGAACCAGACCTCCCCAACGCCAACCGTCACGGCAAGAACGTTGTTTGAGGCCAGGCCGTCTTCCTGTGTGTAGTCGGACCAGGGAGGAATCAGCGTTCCGTGGGCATAAATCCGGGCGGGCCAGAGAAGCAGGACGATGGCCGCGGCGGCCAGCGGAAACGCCGCCCGCCTGTACAATTTTTCTGTTACTGATGGACGTTTGAACATTACTTTTCGCGCGCAAAACCAGCGGGTCGTAACCAGTGCCCGGCTATACCAGTCGCTTCGAGGGCTTCCTGGCGACCCATCACTGGTCACTGAACTTTCAGAATATAACGGATGGACATTCCTTGTCAACGAGTACGCTTTTCCGGCTCTTGGAAGTAAAAAAAGCGACTAGTTGTAACAGTCTTCGTCCCGGTTCTGAAACGGCAACGAAACCTGCAATTATTTGCCAATTCCCTGCCGCTTTGTTGTATGATCAGTGCTGATTGTGCTGAGTGATTCCGGGGAGACCTGACGCGGTATTGGAGACCAGGAAGTAATGAAACAGACCCGACTTTATGACCGACACGTGGAACTGGGCGGACGCATGGTTCCCTTCGCTGACTACGAGTTGCCTGTACAGTACACGGCCGGACCCAACGCGGAGCATCGAAGCGTGCGTACAGCGGCCGGCGTGTTCGATATCGACCACATGGGCCAGTTTGCGCTCAGCGGCGAGGACGCCCTGGCCTATCTTCAGTATGTGCAGGTCGCCGACGTCACCACTCTGGCCGAATGGGAAGCCCGCTACAGCCTGCTCTGCTACGAAGACGGCACCATCGTTGACGACATATTCATCTACCGCCTGCCGGATAAGTGGCTTATCGTCGTCAACGCGGCCAACCGGGAAAAGGATTTCACCTGGTTGCAGAGCTTCACCCACGGCTATCGCGTGGAACTGACCGACATTTCAGACGAAACCTACATGCTCGCCGTACAAGGCCCCAAGGCGGCCGCGATCCTGGACAGGATGAGCGCCGCCAATCTTTCAGCCGCGCCGCCCCGCTCGGCCATGGAGGCTGAAGTGGGTGGCGTCGACATGCTCCTCGGCCGCACCGGTTACACAGGCGAGGACGGGTTCGAACTCTACCTGCCTCCCGACAAGGCAGTATCCTTCTGGGATTCGCTGCTGGCGGAGGGGGCTCGCGACGGTCTGCTGCCGTGCGGCCTTGCAGCCCGCGACAGCCTGCGTTTCGAAGCCTGCATGTCACTTTACGGCCACGAAATCGACGCCAAGACCAACCCCTACGAAGCGCGGCTCGGCTGGGTCGTCGCCCTGCAGAAACCGTCCTTCCTCGGGCGCAACGCGCTGCTGAAAGTGAAATTGGAGGGTACCGAGCGTTTTCTGGTGGGCTTCGAAATGATTGAGAAGGCCGTTCCCAGAGAGGACCACGGGATCATCGGCCTGGAGGGGCAGGTGGTCGGTCATGTAACGACCGGCATGAAGAGCCCTACGCTGGACAAATTTGTCGGCCTGGGATACCTGCCGCGCGGCATGACCCGAATCGGCTCGGAGATCCATGTACTGATTCGCGGCAGGCCGCGCCGGGCGCGAATTTGCAAGCGACCGTTCTATAGGGCGAGACGGTGATTTAGAAAGGAAATTCTCAAGTGGCCATCGAGCATGCAGAACACGGGAAGGTAATTGACCTCAACTCCTTTGGCGGCACGGCTTCGACCGCCGTCGTCAAGGAGAAAGAGTTCGAAGCGATTCGCGTCTACCTCGGCCCGTGCAAGAAGATCCCAGCGCACAAGGTTGACGGACCAATAACGGTCCATTGCCTCAGCGGCAACTGCACATTCTTCGTTGAGGACGAGCCGCGAGCGCTGGCTCCAGGTTTCTGGCTCTTCCTGGAGGGCGGGACGATGCACGCGCTGGAGGCGGAGGAAGAGTGCGCCTTGTTGGTGACGATTCTGTTCAGTTAGAGCGGGTAAAGAGAAAAGTGAAAGTATGCAACGGCCCAAACAGGAGTGCGGCGGAATTCTCGCGTCTATAGACTTTACGCGGCATGTCCATTCAAACGCCATGGTCCCAACGCAGGACGTCCTTAAATCTGTCGAAGTCATTGTCAAACGTCGCAACGTGGTCGCCAGAAGCAGCGGCCATGGCGGCCAGATAACAATCCAAGAAATCGAATCTTGTTATGGCAAAGCGGTCCAATGCATCTAACAATTCATTTCGATTCACAC
>VYDA01000505.1:0-336 GCA_009843665.1 Caldilineaceae bacterium SB0675_bin_29
ACTGACCACTGACCACTGACCACTGCCTACTGCACCCACCCTTGATGCCGAAGAACTGCCTGTCGCACAACCTTCCTGCCAAACGGTTCCATGGGTGGCAGTTCATCTGCCTCAAAAAATCGGGCCTCGAGGATCTCCACAGGATCGATCTTCATCTGGCCGCCGCCGATTCGCCCCAACAGATAGAACTCCAACACGCGTCGAGTCGCCCGGTGGCATACAACTTCCTCGGCAGACGTCTCCAGCGCCAGCTCCTCCTTCACCTCCCGCCGCCAGCACTCAAATATGGTTTCCCCGGGAGACAGCCAGCCGCCCGGCAGCCCCCATATTCTGTTA
>VYDA01000505.1:346-7323 GCA_009843665.1 Caldilineaceae bacterium SB0675_bin_29
TACTATCACTTTGCCGGCGATCATCCAGGTGACTGCCCCGCGCAGCCACTGCGGTGCCCGCCGCCAGAGGCCCGCCGCCAGCGGTGCCATTCGGCTGAGTCGGCCCATCCGCCTGCTCCCCCTCATCGGCCCTTCAGCTGGCCTTGAATGTGGGCCGGAACTGCGTAAATGGTCACCTCTGCATTCTGATAAACCGACTCCAGGAGACCGGCCTGTTCCAACTGTGCCAGTCTCGAATCAGCGCCTGGATGCTGATGCCTTTCCAGCTGGCCCGTGTAAATCAGGCCGATCTCCAGTTCATCGATAAGCGTCCTGATTCGTTCCGGATCCTTCGTATTCCAGAACTCGGACAGCTTTCCGTGCCGCTCTCCCACGTCTGTCCCGTAGCGCTGTTCCCCTGCGTGCATCCCCAGCAGCCCGCTCAATCCCGTAAGGCTGGCCACACGTGTGCCGCCTGCCCGGTAGTAGTCGAGCTGTGCCGATTCAGCCAGAACAACATTGCCCCGTACGTTTGCCAGAAGCCACTGGATTGCCTCCCAATCGTACTGCAATTCGATGGCATTGTTGCTGTCAGGCCAGTGGTAGACGCCGTTCTCCATGAATGCCATCCCGTTTAGCGTTCCAATCGGGGGCCGCCATCCCGGGAATCTCTGCGATGCACGCGATGGTGTCCCCAAGAACGGATAGACCAGACTGGCGCACAGCAGAACATAGAACACGGCGCCCCAGGCCCCCCGAACCGCTTCCATCGCTAGCCTGAAGCGAGGGCGCAGCTGCCCGCACCCGGCAGGACCTGAATGTATGTTCGCTGCAATACCCCTGCCCCGCAGCATCGACTCGAAACGGGAGAAAATCCTTGGCAGCGCCATCGCCGCCGCCACACCCCAAAGAACCCATACCTGGTTGTAGAACTTGAACAGCGTGTTCATTCGGTAAGCGTCGCCGCCCTGAAGATGGTCCTTCAAATATACAACCTGTGTCCCCGCCAGAACTACCAGTCCCGTAGCGGCCAGCAGCGCAGCGCAAACTGTTCCCGTGTCCTCCCTCCTCTCGCGCCGCCAGAAACATGCAACAGCTAAGCCAAGAGCAGGCAGGCAAAAGGCCAGTATCGTCTGGTTCGTGAACAGGAGGAGCAGTAAAGAAGCAACAAATAGCGCCGGCAGCAGCATGACCCCGGTGAAGTAGGCGATCGTCTGCTTGTGCACAAGTAGCTTGTGGATGCGCAGATAACGCATCCTGCCCCTTTCGCCCCGTCCTGCCACCAGCCACGTAAAGATAACAAATGCAAAAAACCCCCAGATCTGTGCCCAATTGCCTAAATCATCTGGCGTCCGTACCAACCCGATTCCGCTGGCCGCGACATTGGTGTAGCTGCTGAAGAAAGGCACGAAAAGAATGTACGCCCCGCCAGCCATCACCATCCCTAACCCCGCAACAGGCACGACTTGCAGGCGGCCTCGTCTGCGGTATAGTGCGACCGCGACAGCGAGGACGCCCAACCCCAGATAGGTGGGCAGATCCCACAAGTTGACCGCCGCAAGCACGCCCAACGTAAACGCCATACCAGCGACAAGCAGTGCCCCGTAGTGCCAGTTCTTGCGCCAGTCGAGGTCATAGCCCTTCAGAACCGCCAGGACCAGCGCCACAAAAAACAGCGAGAACGGAATGCCGATCATATGTGGATGTAGATCGGCATAGGTGAAGCTCCAGAAAGGGAACTCGTTAATCGTATGGGGGATTACTCGGCTGGGCGCCCAAAAATCATAGCCCGGAAGTGTCGCTTCAAAGGTGACCACGCGCCACAGTCCGCTGACACCATGCACCGCCGTTTCAATCCCGGGAACGCTGCTCCTGAATCCACTCTCGCTGGCTCTGCCTAGCGACCGCACCAACTGCCCGAATCCGGCCAGATTCCCGAAAATAGCCACAAATAACGGAGCCAGAAGTGCCGCGCCAACACCTTCGTGCCAGGAAGGCTGCGGTACTTGGGGCCGCGGTTTTGAAAGCTCCCCTACGAACGGTTCCTCGCCCGAATCTCCCTCTGTATCAAGATCTGTGCCGGTGAAGTCTCTCTGTTCGTAACTGATCGATCCGGTTGCCTCAGGCCGGGCTCCCCTTGCGACCGCCCAGTGAGGCCTGTCTTGCCAGGTGGGGGAAGGCCCTGGTGCCGCCTCTTCCCCAATCCGCCGTCCGTCGCTCTGGCCGGCAAATGTCAATTCCAACGGCTCAAGACCCCCGGCTGCCCCAATTGCTATCTCAGGTTGTGCGACAGCTTTCGTCTCCTGCGGCGGCTGGCCGTCTTCTCCTTCTTGTTGCTGTCCTCGAACCTCCCGCGGCCATAACCCGCTTACGGAATAAGCCACGGCAAATGCGTTGACCACCGTGAGTGCAAACAGCATGGGTATAGCCAGATTGAAGGCCACCTCGGCGTATATGCCCGTAAGCTTGATCAGATAGCCGACCAGATAGATCCCGTAGTAGTAATAGTTGATGTATCCGCCCGCGAAATGAGGGTCCACCGGCGGAAAGTACGGGCTCCGCAATATCCCGTTCAGGAACGCGAACTCCATGAACTTCTCGCCCCCGAACCAGGGCTGCCAAATGTCCGGATTCGCTCGCCGGATCAGCACAAAGAACAGGAACGCGGCCGCGAACAGACCTTCACCGCCCAGCAAAATCCCCCACATGCGCCGCACGAACTAAAGAACATCCCGCCACGTGAATACCAGCACAGCAGCGCTCACGAGAACTACCATCGCCGCCACCAGCCAGGCGTTGCGTACGGAGTTTTGCGCCAGCCCTGAACTGGCGAATATCCACAGAACCCACCCGCTCAGTAGCCAGCCAAGCGTCTTCGTCAGCAGAAACCCGCGATCCCGCAGACCGCGGAACAGCGCAAAAGCCAGCGGCCACGCCGTCCATCCAAGCACCGAAAAAACAAGCCACCACCAACCCACCGCAAGCCACGGCGAACTGCTGGCTGCCGCGTTCCATCTGTAATTGTCTACTAGAGGAAGTTCGTTGAGCGGCGTCGCCAGCAGGAGAGAAGGTTGCGATCCCTCTGCCCTGTGGGCCGGCGCCTGTCCGCGTCCTTCCGCGACCTCCTGTCCCAGCGCCAGCGCGAGAACAATGTTGATTAGTCCTCGGTCCTGGCTCTCAGGCGCGCTCCCCAGTCCGACGGCGTTCAGGAGAGGGCCGAGCGCCGGTTCGCGCCCACGGTCCCAATGCTTTGCACCTTCCCACGAGCCTTCCAACAAACTGTCTATCTCGGAGCCGCTCAACCTCCGTTGTTTCTCGAATATCGACACCTGCGGGTGGTCATACAGGCTCCAGCTCTCATCGGCTTCGTGGTCCGCGAAAGTCAGACCCAGCAGACGGGGAGGCGTCGAAAAGTGAGCCGCGCGGGCAAAACCCAGCTGCTCGCCGAACATCAGGTCGTAGTAGCGGTTGGTCATCGGATACCGCGCCGGCAGTTCATCCACGCTCTCGTATATGCGCTTGGAACTGTAGATGACGTAGTCCGCCGTCTGCAGCTTCTCCCGCAGTATCTCGTACTTCTCCGCCGTATCCTCCTCATAGGGCGACCAGTCGATATGCAGCAGCCCATGGCTGCCCATATCCATCCCCGGCTCGCCCGGTAGGCTCTTCGGCAACGGATCGTCCCATGATTCCCACAATATGACCGAGCCCGGCGCCGCATTCGCATAGACCCAGCGGCTGGCCGTCACCCACGTATGCTCGCTCCCATAGACGCCGTTGGTAAAAGCAAGCGACCAGAACAATCCGCCCCCAACTGCCAGCAGGGCAAGGACTACGCCCGCAACGCGCATTGCCAGTCGCAACTTCGGCCTGACTCCCGACCGGAGAAGCCACACGATCAAGCCCGCCGCAAAGAGCAATACAAAGGGGAGAACCGGGCTCATGTACCGGTTAAACTTGGCCAGAAACGCGCCTGTAAGGCCAAAATACGGCACAACCCAGGCCCATACGATCAGCTCTCCTGCCCTAGCCCGGTTGAGCACCGCCTTCCCCAACGCCCACGCGCTCCCGGCCAGGGCCGCCAGCCCCAACGGCCAGCCCAATCCCCACACGACCTGTTGCTCAATGAAATAGAGATAGGGCGCCGTAGTGCGGTACTGCCGCGTAAAGGGAAAATCGGCCACCCCTCGCACCATTCGGCCCTGCTCTACGAGCGTAGCCTGAATGAAGCTCACCCAGTCCAGTACCGCGTAGGGGCTGGAGACGAAGAAGACTGCACACGCCACCGCATAGGAGACCAGCAGAAGGTGAACAGAACCTCCTGCTCCCCTCCTATCCTCGATCGAACGGCTCTGGTTCCCCCTCCTCCACTCCAGCACAAGCATCGCAATGAATGGAACCGCCAGGACCGGAAGCGCGCTGAACTTGGAGGAGATGGCCAACCCCGAGCCGATTCCCGACAGGAGCACGCCGCGCCAGGAGCGTTCCTGCACCATCAGCACGCCCCCGTAAACCGCCAGAACCACAAACGTCGTGCTTGCCGGGTCCATGGCAAAGAAATGGCTGAGCTGAATCGCCTGGGCTGTGAACGCATACAGTGTCGCGGCCAGAAGACCACCGAACGCCCCGTAAAGCCTCCTCCCCAGTAGAAAAAGGAGAAAGATCGTCAGCGTATCCAACAAGGCCATCGTCAAACGGCCTGCGAAAGCCACCCCTTCGCAGGCAGTATTGGCCCGCTTCATCAGCTCTATTGACCGTTCGGGAAGCGGCAGCGACTCTGCCGGTCCTGCCAGACCGCTCAGCAATTCACCGGTCAGAATGCCCAGGTAGAGGGGAAAGTGGCCGTAGGTAAACGATCGTCGCCTGTCGTTATGGCGGTCCCACAGCGGATTCAGCGGGCTGCGTTTTGGATCGAGAAACTCATCTGCAGTCGCGGGCCAGCCGATCGTCGGCGCATAGAAGCACGTGGTGCTTCGCTCATCAGGATGAGAATTCAACCCGCCGTCAAACCTGATATTCCAGGTTCGCAACCCCAGCCCCGCCAGCAAGACCGCGCCCAAAACCAAATGCACGGCTAAAGAAGGTGGCCTACGCAATAAAGCTTGCATTGGTATCCCGAATACACCACCACAGCAAGTTCGAAATCCTGAGTCCGCAGATAGCAGCCGGCATTCTGCGATCCGCCCAACAATTCTATCACGGTCACTTACGAACGTTATGACATAATATCCACTCGATCGTTGCCGCCCTCTGCAATCTTCCGCCGTCGCCGCTCCCCAACAGGGCGCGCCCCGATTCAAGCCAGAGCCGTCTCGCGGGACTGACCGCCCCGGCCCGGCCGGATACTACCTTCACGACCGGATTCTTATTGAGGTTTCACCCTGATTCAGGGCGAGGGCTTGCCCTGGTGAGGAGGTTGGTACCTGAAAAGAGCAGTGGGAAATGAAACGTGCCAACTGATCGATCAGTTGGCACGTCTATCTGCTTCAGTAAGGCACCGCTTCTTTCGCTACTGCGGCTCTATCGGCCAGTTGCGTATCACCCACACTATCTGATGCTCTGGCGGCGGCGGCCACAGCAGGTAGACGTCAACCCACCTGCTCCACAGTACAAGATTGTGGTCGTCATATCCAAGGTCAATGCGCCGGAACTTGATGTTTCCGCCCGTATCTAGCGCGTCCCCGAACCCGTATCCCGGAACGTAGACCCGGGTGCGCAGCGGAACTATGTCCGGGTCCACGGCTACAATCCCTTTCCGCATCCGGTCCCCCGTTCGCGTGAACCCATACCAGGGTACGCTGGGCGAGACCCCGGCTGTGGACGCACTGTAGCTGGTTGCTCTCATTCTGACTTTGCGCCAGTAAGTGATCTCCTGACCGTCTTCAGTGATGAAAACCTGCGGCTCGATCTTCTGGCCGTACACGATCTGCTTATCACGCGGCTCCTGCGCTTCCCAAACGTCTTCCAATGTGCGGTCGACCACCTCGTCGTCGCGAATCAGAACACGGTATCGGCTTCGGGTTATGCCTTCTGCCCCAGGATGTTCAATGATAGTATCGATGGGCAGAGTCGGGTCCGGGAGCCACACCGTCTGAAACGGGACAATCTCTTCTTCGATTTCGACCTCTTCCTTTACGCGTACAATCCGGATCTGCATGTCCGGCTGTAGCCCGGCGCCCAGATGCGGTGTCACTTCGTCAAGACCCGTCAGCCCAACGCCAATCTCCGCCAACACATCTCCTACGCTGTCGCTAAGCGTACGCGTCCTGTAAAGTACGCCGTCTGCAACTAGGCTCACGGGTATGCTGCGCCGGATGAACACTCGCAATCCGGAGCTGACTCGTGTACCCAGGCTCGGCTGCACCTCATCTCCTAGGTAGATAGTGACCTGCGCGTCCCGAAGTGCTTCGCCCACCGTGTCGGCCAGCGTGTGTATCGTAAACGGAATCGTGTCCTCGTAAACGGTGAGCCGGGCCGACCTCTTGATCTCTATCGCTAGCGCCGCCCTCTCGGACTGTTCCCAAGAGGGTCCGCCCGAAAGACGCGTATCGCTGACTCTACCCGGTCCCGTCGGAATCTCATCGTCCCATCCAACATCTATTCCGTATACCAGCACCTGGTCGCGAGGACTGTAGGGGATCCCAGCGTCGGCCATGAGCTCGGCAGGTGTCGTCGCCCAGCTTGAGGCCCCATATTCCCGGCCATCTGCAACAATGAGAAAGCGCTGCGGCCGCTCGATAGAGAGCCGCAGACCATCGATTATTCTCGTGTTGAGGTCGTGGGATACTCTTAGGCCTTCTTGGGGAGCCGCCCCGGACAGCGCAACCCCCTTGGAGGGCGGCGTATCGCTGGACGCATTCTGTGCCTGTGCAACTCGTGCAGGTACAAGTGCACGTTCGGCCGAAGCTCCGTTAGTGACTGCCTCCGGGCCTTCCATAAGGCCAACGTCGGTCAGCAAATCACCCACGTTTCGTCTGTGGGTCTGCACTGTTCTGGTG
>VYDA01000095.1:0-705 GCA_009843665.1 Caldilineaceae bacterium SB0675_bin_29
TCGCCATGCTCGGCACCCTGGTGGCGATGCGCGAGATCGCCCGCGTGCTCCGTCCCATTACCGGCGGCGGTGTCGGCCTCAACCTGCCGCCGCTCCTCAACCGGCTGGGCGACTACTATCTGATGCTGGCCGTAATGGGCCTGGTTGTGTCCCTGATCTGGTGGATCCAGCGCAGCGAGTTCGGGCAGAGCCTAATCGCCATCCGCGAGGACGAAATCGGCGCCGAAATGCGCGGCATCAACACAACGCTCCACAAGATCGCCGCCTTCATGATCGCCGCCTTTTTCACCGGAATCGTCGGCGGATTCTGGGCCTGGCAGAACACCTATATCGACCCCGATGTCGTCTTCGTCGAAGCGCGCACCGTCGAAATGGTCATGATGTCGATGCTGGGCGGCCTCGGTACGGTCTGGGGCCCACCCCTCGGCGCTGTCGTCATCTACTTTCTGCAGGACTTCCTCTGGGGCAGTTTTTTTGGAGTGCATCTGCTCGTCCTTGGCTTCCTTCTGGTCGTGATTGTGCTGTTCATGCCGGAGGGCATCCTCGGTACTTTGGGTGACCGCAGCAGCACATCGCTCGGACGGCTACTCAGCCGCGTCGGCAGGAGCAAGTAGTGGCTACCGGAAAGGATACGCAACCAGCCGCAAACCGCGACCATGACCTCTGACCGACAGCCCCTGCTGCAGGGGCATACCGTTTCCAAAT
>VYDA01000095.1:715-7315 GCA_009843665.1 Caldilineaceae bacterium SB0675_bin_29
GCGGCCTGGCCGCTGGCAACAATGTCGATTTCGCCGTCTACCCTGGCGAGATCGTCGGCCTGATCGGGCCCAACGGCTGTGGCAAGACAACCCTCTTCGACTGCCTGAGTCGCCTGCAAAACATCGACGGCGGCGCAGTATCCTTTAAGGGACGCGACGTGACGCGGGCGCGCCCCTATCAGGTTGCCAGAATGGGGCTGGCACGAACCTTTCAGTCGGTGCGCGTCTATCGCAAAATGACCGTTCTCCGCAACATGCTGATCAGTCACCAGTGGCGGGATACATCGCTCTGGCGTATGCTGCGTCCCAGTCCTGCCAACACCGCCCAACGCGCCCATCAACTGCTCGACTTCCTCCAGATCGAGCATCTGGCCGGCGAGGAGGCAGGCCACCTCTCCGGCGGACAGCGCCGCCTGCTGGAAATCGGCATGGCCCTGATGCCCGACCCCGATATCCTGCTTCTGGACGAAGCCACCTCCGGCGTCAATCCAACTCTGATCGAAACCATCAAAGATCGCATCCGCACACTCAACGCCCAGGGGAAGACCTTCCTCCTGATCGAGCATAACATCAACTTCATCGCCGATCTCTGCAGCCGGGTCTACGTGCTCAATCACGGCGAAAAGCTGGCCGAAGGCACCCCCCACGAGATTCTGCAAAACGAAGCCGTTATCGACGCCTACTTCGGAGCCTGAACCCAGCAATCGGGACCCTGCCATCTGCGGCCACACCCTTGTCACCGATGTCACTGAAGTTACTGACCACTAACCACTGACCACTTAGAATGTCTGCTCCTCTCCTCACCGTCGAAGACGTCTATGCCGGCTATCAGGATTTCGATATCCTCAAAGGCGTCTCGCTCGTCGTGCATCCCGGCGAAATCGTCTGTGTCATCGGCCCCAACGGCGCCGGCAAATCGACCGTCTTCAAAGCGATCTACGGCTTCGTCAGGGTGCGCCTCGGCGCCGTCCACTTCGACGGGCAGGAGATCACCAACGGCCGTCCCCAGGACGTCCTCAGCGCCGGCATCTCCATCGTCCCCCAGTTGCGCAGCGTCTTCCCGCAGATGACGGTCATGGAAAACCTGGAGATGGGCATGTATCTCGAAGACGACCAGGCGCGCATCGACCAGCGCATCCAATACATCTTCGAGCTGTTCCCGCGCCTGGCGGAGCGGCGCAGCCAGATGGCCGGCACCATGTCCGGCGGCGAGCAGCGCATGCTCGAGATCGGCCGCGCCCTCATGCTCGAACCCAAGATCGTGATGATGGACGAGCCCAGCGCCGGCCTCTCCCCGCTGATCACCCGCATGATCTTCGAAAACATCCGACGCCTCAACGATGAGATCGGCCTTACCGTCCTCATGATCGAACAAAACGCCCGCCAGGGCCTCGAAGCCAGCCACCGCGGCTACGTCCTTGAACTGGGCCGCAACGCCTACGAAGGCGAAGCCCAGGCCCTCCTCGACAACCGCGACGTCCGCCGGGCCTTCCTGGGCGGCTCCTGATTCGCTCATGTGGCACTATGTTAACCGGCAACGAGCAGTTCTAGACTCGCAGACAGTTTCTCCGTTTGACTGCAGATGCGTCCCCTCGTACGCAAGTTTCTGGGCGGATGAACCGGAGGGGAGCCGCTTGGTGTATAATTCGCATGAATGGGCGCCGCACGTGATTGAAGCGCATTTAGAATTATGTGGGCGGGAGGTTACCGAAATGCATGGAAAGGCCAAGATTGTCATATGCACAGCTGAAGAAGCGATTGCCACTTGTGATGACGCCATACGCATCAATCCGGATGATGCCGAAATTTACTTCAGGCGAGGACTGGCCAGAAAAACTCTTCGACAGATCTCATTGGCCAAGAGTGACCTGAAGTGCGCGCGTTCACTGGCACAAAAGCAGGGACGTAAACGACTCTTGCGTTCAATAGAACAGGAATTAGAAAACCTGAACACCAAGACGTTTCGAGTAGAACCGCATAGCAGCGAGTACGCCCCCGGGGTCGATCCGGATAAACTGAAGGAAATACTTTATGATCTTGATGACGAGCATTTCGCTAGGAAAAACTTGAAATGATCGTTCCGGATGTCAATTTGCTCGTTTTCGCACATCACAAGGAAAGCCCTTATCACGAAGCAGCGAGTCTCTGGTTGGAAGGTCTAATCAACGGCACGGAGAGTGTTGGTATACCATGGTCTGTGTCAATTGCATTCGTGCGATTGATGGCCAATCCTCGAGCTTTGGCAACTCCCATTTCTCCGTCAGCCGCCTTGGGCCGGGTGAAGAGTTGGTTCCAATATGCCCACATTCAACCGCTTGATCCTGGCGCGGAACATCTAACACACTTGCAGAACATTCTTGACGCCGTCGGCAGAAGCGCGAATTTGGTGCCGGACGCCCATATTGCTGCACTTGCTATTGAACACCAAGCGGTTCTGCATTCTCACGACTCGGACTTCGGACGAATCCCAGGACTCCAGTGGCATAACCCTCTCTGATTCTTCGTCGACTTGGCAGCCGCGTCGCAATCCGGCAACTTGGTTGTGCGGCAACCGCCGAACAACAGTCCAAAGTATTCGACGCACCCTGTGCGTTATCTATCCCACAACCCTACGCAGACAAGCCGAACACCTTGAGTGTCTGTTCCGTTGGGAGTATGTCACTCCGTACTGGGATGACTGGGTTTGATGGCCTGGCTTGCCGTACTAAAATCTTCACTTGAAAGGAGTGCTATATCAGAAATTGCCAAAAGCCATGAACATTGAACTCGTTGCCTACTCCCAAGCCAATCCGGCCCTCGACCCCGCCGATCTGCTCGAAATGAGCGATCTGGCCACCATCTGGAACGGCGCCAGCACCTACCCCGAAAACGTCATCGAATATGCCGGCCGCGTCTGCTATCGCAGCACCCACCGCATGGGCACCGCGCCGCGGTTTATCGTCAACCGCGTCAAGGAAGGCCACGAGGATATCATCGAGCACATCGTGGCCACCGTGCGCGTCCGCAATAGCGACGAACCCCTCCGCTGGCGCATGCTCAACCGCCACAGTGAGGTGACGCAGGAAGCCGACGGCAGCTGGCTCGTCAGTGCTAACACGCGCGTCTGGCTGGACTTATTCCGCCGCGGGATCGGGCTGCAGGCGATGCCGTTTCTACAAGCCATCGCGCCCAAAGTTTACGCCGAATTCGCCGCCGATATCCCCAGCGGCAACGGCGCCCATGCCCCGGAACCTGCCGCCATCCCGCCGCCCCCGGCCATGCCCTCACTCGACTTAGACACGTCCTGCCTGCGCCCGCGCGAGGAAGGCCCCCTGCGCGTGACGCTGCTGGCCTTTACCCAGCCCGGGATCGACGACGCCGAAGCCCAACTCCACCACGGTTCGGCCACCTTCTTTTTCGAAGGGATCAGCCGCGCTTGCACGCACCAACTGGTGCGCCACCGCCTGGCCAGCTTCAGTCAGGAGAGCCAGAGGTATGTGGGATTAGACAAAGGGGAATGGAGCGCCGTTGTTCCACCGGCCTTCAAGGACAACAAGGGGGCCCAGGCCAAGCTGGATGAAGCCTGGGAATTCATACAGCAACTCTACCTGGAGTTGCGGAAAATGGGCATTCGCAAAGAGGACGCCCGGTTTCTCCTGCCCAATGCAACCGAGACCCGCATCGTCACCAGCATGAACTTCGCCGCCTGGAGCCACTTCCTCTGGCTGCGCGCCGTCGACAAAGCCGCCCAGTGGGAGATTCGCCGCCTCGGCCAGCTCGTGCTGGAGATGCTCTACACCGTCGCTCCCGACGTCTTCCAGGAACACTGGAACGTTTACCGGGAAAAGTTCCCCGCGTCCACGTAGCCGCGCCGGGCACCATGCAATGACCCCCTGCCCGCAAGGAGCGCGCTGATCGTGTTCGATCGCTTTCACAACTGCACCGCGCGCGTCGCCGTCGTCGGGCTCGGCTACGTGGGTCTGCCCTTGGCCGTAGCCCTGGCCGCATCCGGCTACGAAGTCGTCGGCATCGACCTGGACCCGATCAAAATCGAAGCCGTCAATCAGGGGCGCTCTTACATCGCCGACGTTGCCGATGCTGAATTACTCGCCCAGTCGTCGCGCTTGCGCGCGACGAGCGACTACGCTGTCCTGGGCCAGTGCGATGCGGTCTCAATCTGCCTGCCCACACCTCTTGATAGCAAACGGCAGCCGGACGTCTCCAGCATTCTCGCCAGCGGACAGGAGATCGCCCGCCATCTGCATCCCGGCCTTCTCGTCGTCCTCGAGTCCACCTCCTATCCCGGAACGACAACCGAACTGCTCCTGCCCCGCCTCGAAGCCGCCGCCCAACCGCACGGATGGCGTGCGGGCGAGGAGTTTTTTGTCGCCTTTTCGCCCGAGCGCGTCGACCCCGGACGCACCGACTGGACCATCAAGTCCACGCCCAAGATAATCGCCGGTGTGACCGAAAACTGCCTCGCCGCCGTCCAGGCATACTATGGACAGGTCTTTGCAACGCTGGTGCCCGTTTCCTCTCCGTCTGCCGCAGAGATGGCCAAACTGTTCGAAAACACCTTTCGATTCGTCAACATTACTTTGGTCAATGAACTACTCCTGATGTGTGACAGACTGGGGTTGGACTGTTGGGAGGTGCTGGATGCCGCTGCGACCAAACCCTTCGGTTTTACCCGGTTCACGCCGGGGCCGGGCGTAGGAGGCCCTTGCATTCCCGTCGACCCCCATTTTCTCGCCTGGAAAATGAGGTCCATCAACGCCAGGGCCCGATTCATCGAGTTGGCCGGCCGGATCAACGCCGAGATGCCGCGCTATTGGGTGCAAAAGGTACAGGATGCCCTCAACGATGCCGGCAAAGCGATCAAAGGCAGCCGTGTCCTCGTGCTGGGCGCAGCCTACAAGCCCGACGTCGCCGATGCGCGCGAGTCTACGGTCGTCGATATCCTGCAACGCCTCCTGCACAAAGGTGCCGACGTTAGGTATCACGACCCCTACATCCTGTCTCTGGCGGATTTGGGAGTTTCTCTTGCCTCAGTCGCCGATCTTGAAGAAGAGACTCGGCAAGCAGACTGTGTGGTGATCGCTACCGCGCACAGCGTCTATGACTGGGAATCGATCGCGCACGGCGCGGCCATATTGGTCGATACCCGCTTCATAATGAAGCATGGCTCGTAAGACACCGCCATCCACAAACGCTTCACCAGCCGCTGATCACGGCACCGAGAACTACTGATTCCGAGTTTCCTGAATTGCGCCGGGTTTCCTCGCGCGTCCCTTAGCGCTCACCCTGGTTCTGGCTACCCATGAGACGGGGTTGAATGCCATGTGCTCGCAAAATCTGACGGATAGTTTCCACGGAGATCTGGTCTACGACTTCTTCGTCGATAAGGTATTTGCGCAACCGCTGCAGCGACCACTGATTGAAGGGCAGATTCAGTGAGGTGGGATCGGCGGAGGCGATGTCTACGATCGCTTGCCGCTGCGCCGCCGTAAATACGGGAGGACGGCCGGGCGATTTTCCGCTGCGCAAACCATCAAGGCCATGTTTATTATAGCGATGGATCCACTTCCGCACATTGATCGGATGCAGATCGACTTCGCGGCTGATTTCCTGGACCTTTTGGCCCTGAGCAGACAGGAGGATGATCATCAGGCGTTGAATCGAAACGTCATTTTCCATATTCTGGATTGTACGTTCCAACTCTTCCCACTCTTCCTCCTCCAATTTCCGAACGTAAAGTGCCATGAATTCTCTCCATTATTGCCCGCCGGCAACTGCCCGACCGGTTGGCGACGGCGGACAAACACTTTCCCTACAGTTGAAAAGTGCGGCTATTGTCCTCTACAACTCTCTGATTGTAGTTTGTTACGTGCCTCAAGAGTCTCCTCTGCAAATTCTGCCAGGTTTCGCTCTGCAGTACTGTCTGTAGCCGTTCCAGATCGGAAACTTCGCCAATCGTTAGCATTTGCGGGCCGTTTCCATAAATGGTATACCAGACTTCTGCGGGGTTGATTCCCAACCGCATTAGTCCCGGTGCATATTCGCGCATGACAAATTCAAAATAGGGTTGTTCATGTCCCATTTTGATGTCCCACTGCATCAACAAACGTACCATATGCACTCTGGCTGTGCCCAACAAAAGTGCGAAATCTCTACATGTAATCACCCCACTCGACAAAGGGGTGAATCTTTTTATGCGCATTACATCTTATCAAGAGTGTCCTAAGATCGCAACTTTTCTTTGTCGGTTTTTCCTTTGTATCTTCTGTTGTGGAATCTTCCTGTCCGGCGGCCGCGATCTCCTGCTGGCCGCGCCTTCGATTGAAACCCATATCCCCGAAAGAAGACGCCAATCGGAAGCTGCCGTTGCCTCACATCTTCTCCTGCAACCCGCCCTCGAGACATCGCTGGTTCTGCTTACCCACACCCTTGACGTTCGTGTCGCAACCGTCGACGGCCGCTCGCTGACCCTGCAAATCGAAGCCTCCTACCGCCTGCACAATGAAGAAAGTGAGGCGATCACTGCGACTCTGCTCGTCGCCCAACCCGCCGCCGCTGCCGGTCTCCCCCTTCCCCGCAACATCGCTGTGACCCTCGATGGAC
>VYDA01000210.1 GCA_009843665.1 Caldilineaceae bacterium SB0675_bin_29
CAAATGACGGCCGATTAGGAACCGGCCCGGTTCAAACGGCAGACGCGTCCCGTCCGGCTTCACAAAATCACCGTTGAGCAGAATCCCACCCTCCGGCAGCGCCGCCGCGCAGACCCGATAGACATGCAGCGTCTGCGCCTGACCCCCCAGGTCGTGCAGCGCCCAAGTCGACACGATCGCCACCGGCGGGCTCGCCAGGTCGCCTCCCCAACCGTCGCCCAGCAGGTCAGCCTGCTGAAACTGTACGCGATCGCCAAACCGTGCCAGACGCGTTGCCGCCTGCGTCAGCATCGGCTGCGAAAAGTCGACGCCTTCATACGAGATTCGCGGCATCCGCTCAAGCAAATACTCCGCCAGATAGGCTGGCCCGATTCCCAGTTCGACAATATGACCGTCGGCCGGCACCGCGCTCTCAAGTTGCTGGAGAATCGTCCCGAACAGGTGTAGCCGCTCAGGCGTCGGAATGAACCGCCGCGCCCAGTCCTCGGCGTACTCCGCCTCGTGAAACTCATGCGTCGCGCCAACTACCTCAGACATCGATCTTCCTTCCTTACTCTGAATCAAGAGATGGACCATAACCTGCCGCCTGACCGCCCCGCGGCGGCATCAACCGTCCCATTCACATAACCACACAAATCGCAGTTCAGACAAATGATTGCGTGGCTGAAAACTGAGAAAATCCCCCTGAAATAGCGAGGAGCCGGGCGTCATTGTCCCGGCTCCCCAACTGCATATATTGGAGGAAGCATATGTCATCTGAAAGGAAAAGCGGCACGCGCCCCGTACCCCGTGCAAGGACGGGGCGCGCTCACCCCACACCTCAGTTGCCGCTGTCTACTTCCAGGCTCAGTACTTCACCACTCAACGCGTCCACCAAAACTGTCGCCGTCTCCTCTTCACCTACAAGCGTTACAATCCATACCCGCATACCCCCGCGGATTCCACTCCGAGCCGAGCTTCTCCGGATCCGTCCTATCTCGTCTGACACCTCGTCAACCGCGATCCCAATCGCTTCCCCACTGCTGATTACCTGCGGAGCAGCCTCACCACCCGCTTGCACGGGCGGCCGCGCATCCAACTCCACCTCAAATGTGCGGCTTCTCCGCCCGCGCAGAACCTCGATCTCCACTACCTCGCCCGGCGACTTCTGCATCACAAGGTAGCTGATCACATCCTCGAAACTCCGTACCTCTGCCCCGTCAATCCGGACGATGATGTCCCCGTTCCGCAGACCCGCCTCTGCAGATGGACCCCCCCGCAGCACTTGGCCTACAAGTACGCCAAGAACATTCGGGTTCAGGTCGGCTTCCCGCGCCACAGGCGCTGAAATCGTTCTGCCGGAAATGCCGAGAAACGGATAGACAAACTCCCCATCCTCGATAAGAGCCGGTATGACCCGCTCAGCCACCAGAATTGGAATCGCGAAGCCAACGCCTGAGTTGACTCCGGTACCGAAGGGAGTGCGCTCATCCGTACGAATCGCGAAGTTGATTCCCACGACCCTGCCGCTCAGGTCCAGCAGCGGCCCTCCTGAATTGCCCGGATTAATGGCAGCGTCGGTCTGGATCACCTCCGGCAGCGAATAACGACCCGAGAGGCCCGGAGCCCCGACACGCATGCTGCGACCCAACGCACTGACGATACCCAGGGTCATCGAATTATCAAGGCCGAACGGGCTCCCCAATGCAATCGTGTAGTGGCCCACTTTGGGCAACGCCGGCGCTCTCTCCAGAGGAAGCAGAACCATGCCTTCGGGCGCCTCTACCTTGAGCACGGCGAGGTCCGACTGCGAATCGTCAGCGACCAGCTCGGCCTCTGCCCACCTTCCATTGCTGAAGCTGACGAATATGTCGACCGCGTCTTCAATGACGTGGCTGTTGGTCACGATGTGTCCCTCTTCATCCCAGACCCATCCGCTGCCTTGCCCCCACATTCCTTGGGTGGGATCCTGCGAACGCGACCCTGATCGCCGCACCTGAATGCTGACGACCGATTGGGTTGCCCCTTCATATATACTGGACAGCAGCGCCTGGTCGGGATGATCGGGTCCCTCTTCCTGCGTAATGTATGTGAACTCTTGTGGTCGGTACTGCGGCGTCGTGGCATCAACTGTCGCCGGCGTAATCTCTATCCTGCCTATACCGGCCAGTCCAATTACGAACGCCACCGTCAGTATTCCAACTACTATCACAAATGTTCGTAGACTCACGGTCTTCGGTTGCACTGGAACGCTTCCTTTATCTGAAAGACATCTACTCCAATGAACTGGAGAAGATGTTCTGCATCGATACATCCTTGCCCAAATAGCATAGCAGGTTGCCCGCCAGCAGTCCTTATCAGAGTCCTATGGCAACTTTAAGGCAACCTTAAATGCTGTGACCAGTATCGGACTTCACTGTATCGGGGCCGTGGCAACTGGTGCCTGAGCAACCTCAACTGGGAGAGAAAGCACAAATCTCGCCCCTGTGCCGGCAGCGCGATGATGGGCCGTCAAAGTGCCGCCCTGTGCCTCGGCCAGTCTCCTCGACAGCGCCAAACCAATACCCATCCCCTCCCGTACCCGCTCCTGTCGCGGGGAACGATAGAGAAAATCAAAGATGCGCTCAAATTCGGAAGGATCGATGCCTGGCCCTGAATCTTCAAAAGTCAGTACGACCAGTCCCGTCTCTGTCCCAACTTCTATCTGGATCTGCCCGCCGTTCGGCGTGTACTTGATTGCGTTGTCCAAAAGGTTGCCGATAATCTGGCTCAAGCGCATCGGGTCTGCAGCCGCCCGCGTTGCCTCCGGCGGAAACTGCGTGATGAGTTCGATCTCTTTCTCCCTGATGCGCTGGCCGTATCGGCGGCACTCTTCCAAAACCAGCTCTCCAACATCGGTAGGAACGATGTCAAGCGCCAGATTCTGAATTTCATTTCGCGCCAGCAAAGCCAGATCGTCCAACAGACGGCGCAACTGATCAACTTGATCGTCAATGCCTGATGAGAGCTCGACCACCAGCTCCGAATCTTTGCCGTTCTGCCCGAGAACCTGGGCGGCCGCCTTAATCGCCCCCAGTGGCCTCCCCAACTCATGTACCACCGAGCTCAGCAATCGCCTCCTCCCCTGCTCAAGCTCATACAACCGCTCCGACATCTCGTTGAATGTACGCGCCAGGGTTCGAACTTCGGCCGGCCCTTCCTCCTCCACGCGTCTTGGAGGAGCATCGAAATTAACCGCGCGGCTGGCTGCTGTCAATCTCTCAAGTGGCTTATTGAGTGAACGGCTGAGGACAAAACTGAGAAGCACCGACACCAGCAGCCCCGCGCTCACCGCCCCCCATACGGTCCACCGCAAAACTGCCAGGCGGTTTGTCACATCCGTCAGCTGCTGTGACAGATGCACCGCGCCCACAACCTCCTGGTCCTCGTTGCGCACCGGCACGGCCACATCCGCGTTACCCATGCTCACCTGCCTTGCGATTTCACCTGCCAGAGCCTTCTGCAACAGCTCAGGGTCTGGCGGCCGTATCGGCACCTCTGTCGATGCCGTGGCTAGACCCGGTCTGACCACAATATTCCCGTTCTGGTCCACCAGGTAGAAAAGGGTGGGTATCCGTACTCGCAGCCGGGCGAACAACGAGCTTGCCTGCTCCGGATCCTCCTGCGCCGACAGTTCAGCTTGATAAAGCCGCGAAATCAGCTCTCCCTGTCCGGCCAACTCCGCCGTCGCTTCATCCAACACAAAACGGGCCTCAATCAGATAGAAGAGCAGAAAGCTGAGCAAGGGAACAATGACAAGAAGAGGAAGAAGGTGGCTGATCGTCAACCGGCTGCGCAGGTTACGCCACATGCAAACCATCCTGTCCTGCAGGGGTCAACCGGTAACCCACGCCCCTCACTGTGTGCAGACGCCGCGGCCGGGCTGCGTCCTCCTCGATCTTCGTCCGCAGCCAGCGAACATGCACATACACCGTCTGCGTTTCACCAATCCAGTCCGTCCCCCACACATTCTTCAAAATGTCGTCAAGTGGGACAACCTCACCTGCCCGGCTTGCCAGATAAACGAGCAGTTGAAATTCCCTCGGCGTGAGCTCTACAGTTCTTCCCCCCACAGTGACCTGATGTGCCGAACGGTCCAACTCTAGGTCCCCCACAACCAGATTGGACATCTCGGCCCCGCTCCCGGGCTCGACCCTCGCCGCGGCACGCCGCAGAACGGCCCTCACCCGGGCCAGCAGCACGTCGATATCAAACGGCTTCGTCACATAGTCGTCCGCACCTAGCTCCAAACCGACGATTTCGTCCAATTCCCGCCGCCGCGCCGTGACAAAAATAACAGGGGCGCCTAACGACTGCCTCAGCGCGCGCAAGGTTTCCAATCCGTCCATTCCCGGTAGACCAATGTCCAGCAACACCAGCTGCGGCTGCACGGCGCGGGCAATTGACAGCGCCTCCTCACCGCTCCTCGCAGTTTCCGTACTGTAGCCTGCGTCCCGCAAACCGATCGAGACGCTGCGTCGCATCAACTGATCGTCATCCACAATGAGTATGGTCGTCATAGAAAATCTGAGTGAACCATCCAACTCTGAAAGGAAGGAAAGAGCGGACCATGTATCCCTCACCCTTCTCGCCGCCCGGCAGCGCAGGCCCCCGCCGGGCTAATTGGCCAGCAGTCCGCCCAACCAACCGCTAAAAATAACGAGAGCGATCCCCAGTACCAGTTGCACGGTAAGCCTCCACTTCCCCCCTGGAGCGACCAGGAAGTCCGCCCACGTGCTGCTCTCCTGCTCTGTCTGCTTCCAGTGCATCCACTGTAGCCAACCGCGATAAACCAGGTCACCGTAAAGAATGGCCAAAGCAAGACCGCTGCCTGTATGCCAGTTGAGAAGAGGCCGTAACGGGCCCTCCGGTGGCAGCGCCCCCTGCGCCGCGATTCCGCTGAAGATGGCTGCCAGCAGAAACAGCCATCCTGGTAAGATCATCCCCCAGCCTATGATACGAAGTTCGGCCCGGGGCCATCGATGAAGAGTT
Organism: Caldilineaceae bacterium SB0675_bin_29; assembly: GCA_009843665.1. Taxonomy (GTDB): domain Bacteria; phylum Chloroflexota; class Anaerolineae; order Caldilineales; family Caldilineaceae; genus Bin5. The sequence continues at coordinate 5,011 of VYDA01000210.1, forward strand.
CCAAGGACTACAAGGCTGCCGCATATCAAGAGCGCGATGGGGAAATGGATGACGGCGGCATGAATGAGCGAAGGTTTCATTGTAGCCAGCTTAAGCTCATTCTGGGCTCTCTGAAGTAGCTGCGATTCCCGTTCCCAGATGAATGCTGAAGCACTCACAAACGCAGGCATCTTCCGGGCTCCAGATTCAGTTCAGTAATCTCCAATTCCTCCTGTTCGCAACCCCGCGCCGAGATTCTCTTTGAACTACAAGGTGCCGGAGAGATCCTACCCTGTTTTTCGACTATCGATAACGATCTGATAAGATTTGGTGCAATAGTTACATAATAACTGAGGCCTATACTGGAAAATGTAAGTAATTTCATGGGACCGAAACCAGCCGGGGCTGGCAAGCGCAAGGAGAAAGGATGAGAAAAATGTCACGCATACAGATACCCAAAATCCCTTGGCAGGAGATTACGCCGGAAGAGGTCTTCCTGAATCGGCGCAAATTCATGAAGGGCGCAGGACTGGCACTGGGCACGGCAGCCCTCGCAGCCTGTTCCATGCCTGAAATCGAGGAGGAAGCCAGCGGGGCCGATTCCGATAGCGCCGAATCCGAGGCGGCTCCAGCCGAGCTCGCAGCCACTGACGAATTTGGCGACCCGCTCAACACCTTCGAGCAGATAACCAACTACAACAACTACTACGAGTTCTCCACCGACAAGCAGGCTGTGGCCCGTCTGGCCGAAGGCTACCCCACCTCCCCCTGGACGGTTGAGATCGGAGGGCTGGTCAACAATCCCGGCACCTACGATGTCGACGACCTCAAGCAGATGTTCGATATCGAAGAACGCATCTACCGGCTTCGCTGCGTGGAAGCCTGGTCCATGGTGATACCTTGGATGGGATTCCAGCTCTCCGACCTGCTTAAAGTCATAGAGCCAACGTCGGACGCAAAGTATGTGCGCATGGAAACGATTCTCGACATGGATGGAATGCCCGGCCAGAGGAATAGCAGTTGGTACCAGTGGCCTTACGTCGAGGGCCTGCGCATCGATGAAGCCATGAATCCGCTTGCGATTCTCGCCACCGGCCTCTATGGCAAAGACCTCCTGCCCCAGAACGGCGCACCGATTCGTCTCGTTGTCCCCTGGAAGTACGGCTTCAAGAGCGTCAAATCGATCGTAAAACTCGATCTCGTCGCCGAGCAGCCGACCTCTCTCTGGATGGCCGCAGCCGGGCACGAGTACGGCTTCTATGCCAACGTCAACCCGCAAGTCAATCACCCGCGCTGGTCACAGGCCACCGAGCGTCGCATCGGCGAACGCGGCCGGCGGGAGACCCTCATGTTCAACGGCTACGAAGAACAGGTCGCCTATCTCTATGAGGGCATGGATCTGGTTGCAAACTACTAGAATACCGTCGAGTCTGCAGTGGCCGGCGGTCGGTTCCTGTACCGACCGCTGCCAACTGTGATGAAGTGCAGAAGGTGACGCATGAATCTCGATAAATTACTAACCAAAGGGCAGATACTTTGGCTGACCCATATCGGGGCATTGATACCGCTGGCGTGGCTGCTGTACCAGGACTATACAAGCGGACTGAGTGTCAATCCAATCCAGGACTGGACGCTTCGCACCGGCAAACCGGCCCTTGTCCTGCTCGTCCTTTCCCTCGCATGCACGCCTCTTAACATCATTCTCGGCTGGCGAAACATCATCCCGGCCCGCAAGTGGCTGGGACTCTATGCCTTCAGCTATGCAGCCGTCCATTTCTACATCTTCATCGGTGAAGACTACGGCTTCCAGTGGACATATATCTGGCAGGATGTGGGCACAAAACTCTACGTCATCGTCGGGTTCACTGCCCTGCTGATTCTGCTCCCCCTTGCTCTCACCTCGTCCAAGGGGTGGATGCGCCGCCTCGGCAAGTGGTGGAAGAAAATCCACCAGTGGGTCTATGTCGCCGGCATCCTTGCAGTATTTCACTATGTCTGGGTCGTAAAGGCGGACTACCGTGAACCGGCCGCGTGGGGTGTTCTGCTCGGCATCTTCCTGATCGTGCGGATTCCCTTCGTCCGCAAGCGCATCGCCAGGTGGCGCTCCAGGCTGCGCGGCCCGACCGCACCGAGGGCGAGACGGTCTCCGGCTTAATGCCGCCGCGACAATAGCATCGACAGACCGCCCAATCGGCAGTTTCCAACAGGGGGTGTTCCGGATAGTCCACAACGGACCGGAACACCCCCTTACTCTTCTGTTTCCTGGGCGCACAGGGGACAGAACTGTGGGTCCTCTAACTCGATCAGATGCTCGCTGCAGACC
>VYDA01000361.1:0-2194 GCA_009843665.1 Caldilineaceae bacterium SB0675_bin_29
GGACGCCGGAAAGACTCTTATCATGGCGACCCATGATGAAGACATTGCCAGCCACGCCGACGCGGTCTATTTCCTCGAACGGGGTCGGCTGGTCTCCCACCAGGCAAGGGGCCCGAACGCAGACAGCAGAGCGGACGCCGGGCAGTCGAAGAGTCGCAAAGTGAACACCGCGGCCATGCAGTGATGAGAGTTGCTCTTCCTCGGCGCGCTCTGCTGCGACTGGCTTGGCGGCACAGCTGGCGCCGTCCGCTGCAATCGGGATTTCTTGTGATCGGCGTTGCCATCGGCGTCGCCATGATCGTCGCCATCGATCTGGCCAACGGTTCAGACAACCGGGCCTTTGCGCTTGGGACCGAGCAGATTACCGGCCGCGCAACGCATCAGGTGGTCGGCGGGCCCGACGGCGTCGATTCCGCATTTTACGTCCGGCTGCGCCGTGAATTGGGATTTCGGCTCAGCGCCCCTGTCGTAGAAAGCTATGTAAGTGTACCGCAGCTGGACGCTCAACCGATGCGTCTTCTCGGCATTGACCCCTTCGCTGAACCGCCTTTTCGGAGCTATTTGGGAGGCAATGACCAGACTACCAGCGCCACCGAGGTGGAAGGCTTCGGCGACTACATCACGCCCTTTCTTCTGGAGCCCAAAACAGTTCTGATCGGGCAATCGGTGGCCGACCGCTACAATTTGCAGCCCGGTCAATCGCTGCCGATTCGCATCGGCGCGCGGATGGATAGGTTGACCATAGCCGGGCTGTTGGTTCCTTCGAACGAGTTGAGCAGGCGCGCATTGGATGGTTTGCTCATTGTCGACATCAGCACGGCGCAGGAGTTACTGGGGCGAGTCGGCCTCCTGGACCGCATCGATCTGATTCTGCCGGGAGGTGCGGAAGGCACAGCCCGTCTGGAAGAGGTCAGAAAAATTCTGCCAGCGGGGGCTCGTATCATTCGCCCCGCTGCGCGAACGGCTACGGTAGAGGAGATGACCGCCGCATTCCGGCTCAACCTGACCGCTCTCAGCCTGCTCGCCCTGGTTGTCGGGATGTTTCTCATCTACAACACGGTATCTTTCAGCGTCGTCCAGCGCCGACCCGTTCTCGGGATCCTGCGGGCGCTCGGCATGACCCGCCGCGAGCTATTTGTCATGATACTGATTGAGGCGGCCGCCCTGGGTGTCATCGGCACAGGACTGGGTTTGGGGCTGGGTATTCTCCTGGGCCGGGGGGCGGTACAGGCCGTCACTCAGACCATCAACGATCTTTTCTTTGTCGTGGCCGTGCGTAGCGCCGATGTCCCGATCTGGACGCTTGCCAAAGGGGCTTTCAGCGGAATCGGCGCCGCGCTGTTGGCGGCTCTGCTGCCAGCGTTTGAGGCGACGAGCGTGCCTCCGGCCGGAGCAGTTCTACGCTCCGGTATCGAACAGAAGGCTCGCCGCGCCCTTCCGAGGCTCACCGCGGCAGGCCTGCTCCTCGGCCTGCTTGGAGCCGTTCTGCTCATACCTGAATGGAATCTCGTTGTTGCTTTCGCCGGCCTGTTCGCGGTTATCCTGGGCGCGGCGCTGGTGACGCCGGCGCTCACGCATCTGCTGATGGACGGCGTGCGCCGCATGCTCAGCCGTCGTTTCGGCATCCTCACGCGCATGGCCCCCCGCAACATCATGCGCTCACTCTCGCGCACGTCGGCGGCTATCGCAGCTCTTATGGTCGCAGTCAGCGTGATCATTGGCGTAGGTGTGATGATCGTCTCCTTCCGGCTGACGGTTGAGCGGTGGCTGGACGAAATCTTGCAGGCCGATATTTTCGTCTCGGCACCTGCACTGGGCCCAAATCGCAACAACGCTACCTTGGAACCTGACCTGCTGGAGAAGCTGAGCGGCTTTTCGGATGTTGCCGGCTTCTCGACAAGCCGCGAAGTGGAGGCGGCCGCCACCCTACCTGATGGAGAGCAGGTCAATGTGCAACTGGCTGCCTTGCTGCGCGACTTGGCTGGAGAAGACCGCCGCTACCGTGAAGCGATTGGAGACACCACCGCTACCTGGCGCGCCGTTGAAGCTGGAGGCGTGGTCATCAACGAGACGATGGCCAACCGTTATCGACTGCGAGTCGGCGAAGCTCTGCAACTGATTACCGATGCCGGAGGGCAGAGTTTCCCCGTCGTCGGAATTACCTTTGATTTCGACGTAAACCCCACCTTGCTAA
>VYDA01000361.1:2204-7286 GCA_009843665.1 Caldilineaceae bacterium SB0675_bin_29
GTCCGACAGGGTATATCGGAGTTACTGGAACGATGAGGCGGTCTCAACCATCGCTCTTTTTGTGGAACCGGACGTCGACGTGGATGAAACTGTCAACGCGCTGCGTCGTGAGTTTGCGGGCGAGGCGGAGCTGTTGATCAGCTCAAATCGGGGCGTCCGGCGCAACGCACTGGAGGTGTTCGATCGCACCTTTGCTATCACGGTCGCCCTACGCTTGCTGGCGACATTCGTCGCGTTCGTCGGCATTCTCAGCACGCTGATGAGTCTGCAGCTGGAGCGCGCCAGGGAGATCGGCGTGTTAAGGGCCAACGGCATGACGCGGCGGCAGCTATGGGGGCTCACGCTTCTGGAGACCGGCCTGCTCGGAACAAGCGCAGGACTGATCGCGATTCCGACCGGATTCATCCTGGCGCTGATTCTCATCTACATAATCAACCTACGCTCTTTCGGTTGGACATTATCAATGCGTCTACAGGCAGGGGAGTTTGGGCAAGCCTTTGTGGTAGCGCTTGCGGCCGCGCTGCTGGCCGGTCTCTATCCGGCCTGGCGCATGAGCAGGACGGACCCGGCAGAGGCTCTGCGCATGGAGTGAGAGGAGTGAGTCGAGATGGGTTGTCCAGAGGAGGCCTGAAGGAAGGTCTGCTCGCTTCAGTCGAAAAGACCCAGGCTCACATATTTGCTGCCGTCGTCGGGAAGGAGTGTGACGACGACTCCGTCTGTGTTGCGGGGAAGCTCCTTTGCAACCTGGACTGCAGCAGCGACGGCCGCCCCGCTACTGAAGCCGACAAACAACCCGGCCGCCCGTGCCAGGGACTGCGTGACATCCCATGCGGTCTCTGCAGAAACTGTCATGTGACGGTCCACTAAGGACGGGGCATATATCCCTGGAGTGATGGCTGTCGGCAGGTATTTCAGTCCTTCGATAACGGAAAGTTCATCCTCGGGCTGCACGGCTACCAGTTGTGCAGCCGCGTTTTGTTCGCGCAGGAATCTGCCTGCACCGACAAATGTCCCGGTCGTGCCCAGTCCGGCGACGAAGTGGGATACGCGCCCCTGCGTTTGTTGCCAGATCTCCGGGCCCGTGCCCTCGTAATGGGCGCGCCAGTTGGCATCGTTGTTGTACTGATCTGCGTAGAAGTAGCGTTCCGGGTTCGCCGCGACGATCTTCCGCACCATGCGGATCGCGCCGTCTGAACCTTCCAGCGGGTCCGATTCAATCAGCGTTGCGCCGTACGCCTTTACCAGAGCCTTGCGCTCGCGACTTACATTCTTTGGCATCACGAGATGGACAGGGAATCCCCGGACAGCGCCTACCAGTGCGTAAGCGATGGCCGTATTGCCGCTGCTACTGTCGATGAGAATCTGTCCTGCGCCCAACCTTCCGTCCTCTTCGGCCTCTTCCACTATCTTGAAGGCTGCTCGTGCCTTAACCGACCCTCCTGGATTCGCCCACTCTGCCTTGGCGAAAAGCTGAACATTGTCCAGCACGCCACAACCATGGGCAAATTCGGTCAGGTCCAGTAAAGGCGTATTGCCGATGTCGTCCAGCACGGAAATCGCGCTGTCTGACGCACCTCTTTCTGCGGATATTGGTGACAGGGCTTGGGCAATCATTGGCAGGTCAGGTGACGGTGGATAGTGCGCAACACTATCCACCGTTCAGAAACCATTTTATGCTTTCACCAGTTCAGGCTGACCAGCGCCATTGGCCGCGACCGTCTCGGCAAAGGCCTCGGCTATGTTTTCTGTCGCATGCTCGTCGAAACTGGGCATGCCGCAGAACTGTTCGTAGTCGATCAACTCGGTGACGGTCGGATTGTCGCCGCAGACGGGGCAGTCTGAGTCACGGTTCACCGTAAGCGTTCGGAAGGTCATGTCGAGCGTGTCGATCATGAGCAGCCGCCCAGATAGAGGTTCCCCTATGCCAACGATCAGTTTGATTGCTTCGATCGCCTGGATGGAGCCTACGATGCCGGGCAGGACACCCAGCACGCCGGCCTCCGCGCAGCTTGGCACTTCACCTGGCGGCGGCGGGTCCGGGTAGAGGCAGCGATAGCACGGGCTGTCGGCGTCTGCCTGTTCCGGCTGATAGACGGTCACCTGGCCCTCGAACATGAAGATACTGGCGTCCACAAGAGGGATGCCAAGCATCTGGCAGGCGTCGTTTACAAGATAGCGGGTCGGGAAGTTGTCCGAACCGTTGATGACGACGTCGTAACCGCGCATGATCTCGAAGGCGTTGTGACTCGTGATTGGTTCACGATAGCCCACGACGGTGACATCGGGATTGATTTCGGCGATGCGGTCGCGGGCTGATTCAACTTTGGGGCGGCCCACATCGCTTTCCCCGTGGAGAACCTGACGCTGCAAGTTGGAAACGTCGACCACGTCAAAGTCGATGATGCCGAGCTGGCCCACACCGGCCGCGGCCAGATAGATGGCGGCCGGGCTGCCCAGCCCGCCGGCACCGATGAGCAGCACCTTGCTGTCGAGAAGCTTGATCTGTCCCTCTTCTCCAATTTCATCCAGAATCGTGTGGCGGCTGTAGCGTATGCCCTGCTCATCGGACAGCACTGTGGGAACCTTGAAGGGCAGACCTGCGTTTTTCCAGCCGCCGAAACCGCCGTTAAGCGAGTAGACGTCCGAATAGCCCATTTCCTGCACATTTCGTGCGGCCAGCAGTGAGCGCACGCCGCCGGCACAGTAGATCACGACCGACTGCGAGCGGTCCGGCTGGTGCTGCTCGATCTGCAGCTCCAGGTGACCGCGCGGCAAGAACGACGCGTCGGGGATATGCCCCTGAACCCACTCATCGCGCTCACGAATGTCGATGAGCGTCATGTCGTCGCCGCTGTCGATCCGGTTCTTCACTTCGTTTACCGTGATCTCCTGGACTTCGCTCCTTGCCAACTGCAGCAGTTGATCTCGGTTGAGTTGCGCCATAGTTCACCTGCTCCCGCCAGCCATCGCCGGCACAATTGATATCTTGTCGCTATCCTCGACGGTCGTCGCCAGCCCGTCCAGGGTGCGAATTTCGTCGTCGTTGCGGAACACATTTATAAACCGCTTTACATTACCGTTTTCGTCCAAAAGCCTCTCACCAATGCCCGGGTAGCTGCCTTCCAGTTGTCCTATCACTTCGCCAACCGTTGTTCCGGTCGCTTCCACCTTTGACTGACCGGCGGTGAAGCGGCGCAGTGCTGTCGGCACGAACACAGTTGCCATTCCTCGGCTCTCCTTTTTCTGATCTCTCCGATTCAAACAGTTGCGATCTGCGGCGACCCATAAAAAATGCCGGAACCATCGTAGCGATGGGTCCGGCGTTCGATTGCAGACCTGGCACGGTATCCTGATCCCACGCGCTTGCCAAAACACCTTTGCGCCAACTGGTATGGGCTGGCGTCACTGCGACCGTGGAATCGTCCGTCGAGTGCGAGCCAAGTGACAAGCGAACGCTCTCATCGCTCCTTTTCCGGACAGCGGGAAACCACCAGCTTCGTGCTGGCGGCGCCCGCTAAGGACACGAGCAAGTTTTCAGGTAGGTCGCCTGTCTTAGAGCACGCATCAGGATATGATTGCCTGAGTGTTGTTTTCCTAGCCGACACTATAGTTCTTGTAGCGACAAAAGTCAAACTGTCCGCAAGTGGAAGCGCGCTCCCTTCAGCAAAAAGCATGAGGAAAATTCTCAAGGGCTACAAAAATCCTGGCAACGGTTCGCTTCCAAAAAATTGCCAATTCAATTCTATGCGCACTTCATTCCGTCTCGTTGGTGGGGCGCTCTGCTACTGAATCAGTAAAGGCTAAGCGTTTTCGAACACCTGCACCGGAAACTCTCTCACGCCGACGACCCGAAAGTCGTCAACTGTGCCAGCTTCGTCAGTGGCGAAAACAATGTAAAGAGGAGGAGCAGTCCCAGACAGGAAGTCCCCCAGTTCCTGCGGCTCGGGGGCGGAGGGGGCCTGATAGTAACCGAACAGACCGGGCCTCACCTCATCGAAAGGGATGGTATCTCGCGCCGCGTCCAGATCCGCATCGGGCCACTGCGGCTCCATTCGAAAAGCCCGTATAACCGGCGCGTCGTCGAATTCCAGCGAACAGATGAGGTAGTAGGTTTCCGGATAGTGAGCGTTCCAGGCGTCGGTGGCCGATGGGTAGGCTACTGAGACCGGGTGCGAGTGGTAGATTGCAACCATTTCGTCTCCTGCCTCTTCAAACTCGAACTGTTTAAGGAGCGTCTGCGGGTCGACGTCGTAGTTGTCTATCCTGTCTTCAGCCAAGTTGCGGGCGCGGTAAAGCTGCGTCGCACGTCCCTCACGTCCGCGCAGAATGCCGCAGATCTCCTCAGGTTTCCCTTCGCGGGCGTGGTCGACAATGCCGTCATAGACTGTACGGGCCAAGTGAACGATGCTCATAGGATGCTCCTGAAGAGATAGCTGCGGTCGCCGTTCATCGCCTTTCTGAAGGTCTGAAGATTGTACAATCGGTTTGGGCTAATAGGCTAAAAGAGGGGTACATCGCCAGGGATTTTCCCAGTACGGCGGGGACGGAAGAGCCCGCGGGAGAACATGCGAAAACAGGGAAAGGAATTGAAAAACCTAGGCCGCTATGATACGATCCTGCCCACCACTTCAAGCAGCTAATGCCCGCTATTCGGTACGGGCTCAACTGACTGCCGCTCAGAAAGGGGACGGATGGCAGGGGTAGAGGGCAGACGACAGGAGTTTTCGTCCAGACACTGGGACGATCGCCAACTCCTGCACATCGTGGACTCGGTTCTGCGCCGATTCTTTCGCAGCTACTGGACTTTTGACCCGCTGACACGTAGCCAGGTAGACCGTCTGCGGACGGCGGCGGCGAAGGCGGCAGGTGACGCCGACATCAGCGCGCTGGAAAGACGCGGAGTCCTGACCGGCTTCCTCGACGACCTGGCATCTATCGAAGCGGTGTTGCCTCTCGTCGACGAAGCGTTGCGCGGCGGCATTGCGGGTGACAATCCCGGCTACGGGAGGGCCATGGGCATCAGCTACCTGCAGGCGCTCAACCTCCTGCGGACAATGCGTGATGACCCGTACAACTACGTAC
>VYDA01000385.1 GCA_009843665.1 Caldilineaceae bacterium SB0675_bin_29
GCTCTATCTGAATGCAGAGGCGGGGGACGGGGAGGTTCGGTGCGAGCTTCTCGACTCGGAGGGTCAAACGCTGGCCGGATTTGGGCGGAACAGTTCAGTTCCCCTCACCGCAGACGGCGTACGCCAGCCCGTTCGCTGGGGTGATAAGGAAATCTTGCCCGTCGGCACTGAAAGCCCAGTGCAACTTCGATTCTGGTTACGGAACGCAAGTCTTTACAGCTACTGGTTTGAATAGGGGGCGAAATGGCATCAGAATCCAGCCGCAATTTTGCACATATGGAGAGGCAGTTATTTTTCGACGACGCGGACATTGCCCGAATCGACGGCCTGGAGAGGACCCTGCACCAGCCCAATAAGAAGGGCGCGGTCATTCGTGGTGACCCAAACATGGTGGTTGTTGGTTCTGACGGCGCTCCCATCTACCGGCCGCAGACGCGGACGGCGCCGGTGTGGGATGCCGAGGCGGAACTGTGGAAATTCTGGACTATCGGGGCGAAGTTGGACTGGAACCACGGGCGCTCCTCCTACCACGAGAGCCGGGATGGGTTGCATTGGTACCAGCCGTCCGTAGGCGGGCTCGAGTATCAAGGATCACGTGACAACAATCATGTTGCCATCCCACTGGACGAGACACGCACATCGGAAGTGCTGGGTGTAATCTATGACGCCAGCGATCCGGACCCGAACCGCCGCTTCAAGGCGATCAGCTTCATCATGGAGCCCGATCTCTCGATCATCTTTGGGGTATCGGCGGACGGGATCGTATGGAAGAAGCATGACGCGCCGGCGATTCTGTCCGGCGATGAACCGAATTTCAGTTTTGACGCCGCAGACCACCGTTACATTGCCACGGTCAAAGTGCGGGGAAAGTGGGGACATTCTCATGCCGTAACCACGAGCCAGGACTTCGACGAGTGGAGCGAACCGGAGCTGGTTTTCCAGGCGGATGACGAAGACCAGGAACTGGCGCGTGAGGTGATCGCGCGGCGGCTGGCCAATCCCGCGCTGCAGCAGACGGTGGTCAATCACCCGGAAGAGCACGGCGTGGATGTCTATAATTTCAGCATATCCCGCTACGAGAGCCGTTACATCGGGTTTGCGTCCATGTTCCACCACGTGGGACGATCGGTTGACGGCCGCAATCACGACGGCTTCCATCATGTGCAGCTGGCCACTAGCCGGGATATGTACACGTGGGATAGGCAGGGCGAACGCCAGCCGTTTATCGACTCATCTCCTTTGGGAGGAGGCGCTTACGACACGCTACAGATGCTGGGGCCTTCCTCGCCAGTGCGCCGCGATGACGAGCTCTGGTTCTACTACACGGGCGTCAAGTTCCGGCGCCCTCCAACTAAATGGGACCCGGACTACGCGGCCATCTGTCTGGCCGCATTGCGGCGGGACGGGTTTGTCTCGCTGGGCGCCGGTGAAGAGGGCGGTTCGTTGGTGACGGAACCTTTCACTTGGGAGGGGGAGCAGCTCTATGTCAACGCGGTGGCGGACAGTGGCGCGGTCACCGTTGAGCTGCTGGATGTCGACAGCCGGCCTGTGCCCGGATACGGAGCGGAGGACGCAACCAGCTTGAGTGAAGACAGTGTTCGGCAAGCGGTTGTGTGGGGCGAGAGTAGCCGGATGCCTGATCCCGCCAACGGGTCGGTCCGACTGCGCATAAGTCTGACGAATGCAGAGATTTACAGCTACTGGTTCGAGTAGTCCCTGTCGAAGTGTTAGGCTGGATTTCGGGACCTATCTCTAAACGCGACTTAGTCATTGAATTGCTATAGGAACTTTGGTACAACTGTGAGGAACGGACAATGGGTGAGACTGCGAATGCCGTAGAGACAACCTACGCCGCGGAAACTCCGAGCTCGCGAGAGCAGTTCGAAAGGGACCGCAAGTCGATGCCGGGCGGGGCGAAAGGAGCCTACTATTACGCACCCTATCCCATCACCATGCAGCGGGGTGAGGGTTGCTACCTATATGACATCGACGAGCGGCGACGCGTTGATTTTGCCAATCACCATACCGGTCAGATTCTGGGACACAACAACGCCGGGGTACATGCGGCGGTCGAGGCACAACTCACCAGAGGCATCGCGCTGGGCGCGCCTACCGGTGCGGAAGGGGCGCTGGCGGAGGAGATGTGCAGTCGCGTGGCGTCGCTGGAAAAGGTCCGCTTTTGCAACTCCGGAACAGAGGCATCCTTGCACGCGATCCGGCTGGCGCGAGGGTTCAGCGGCCGACCGAAGATTGCCAAGATGGAAGGCGGATACCACGGGAGCCATGACCTGGTGGAGGTGAGCGTCGCGCCGCCGGTGGACAAGGCGGGCCCTGCCGACGAGCCTCATTCAGTGCCGACGGCAGGCGGCATGTCTCCGAATGCGCCCTCGGAGGTGGTCGTCCTGCCCTTCAACAATGAGGAGGCGCTGGAGCGGCTGGTGCGCCGACACCGCGACGAGCTGGCCTGTGTCATTCTCGACCCCAAGACAGGTATTTTGCCGGTGCGCAAGGAGTACATACAGGCTGTGCGCCGGGTTACCGAGGAAAACGACGTGCTGCTCGTTCTCGACGAAGTGGTGGCATTTCGGATTGCCCACGGCGGGGCACAGGCGTACTACGGCATCAACCCGGACCTGACGACGTTCGGCAAGCTGGTGGGAGGCGGGTTCCCGGTGGGTGCGTTTGGGGGCCGAGCGGATATCATGAATCTGTTCGACAGCAGCGGCGAGCCGACCGGCTTCTTCCAGAGCGGCACATTCAGCGCGCATGCGGTGGTGATGGCGGCGGGTCTGGCGACTTTACAGCAGTTGACGCCGAGCGCGTTCGAGCACCTGAACGGATTGGGTGAACGACTGCGTGCGGGGCTGGAGGAACTCAGCGCTCGCATCAGTACGCCTCTGCAGTCGGTGGTGCTCGGTTCACTATTCAGTGTCTATTTCACGGATGAGCCGCTGGTCAATTACAGAAGCCTGGCGGGCAACGACGGTGCGATGGCCCACCGGGTGTTCCTTTCTCTCCTTAACCAAGGTTATTTCCTGAGCCAGGGTCTGTCGATGAACGCGCTCTCCTTGCCGATGGAGGATGAGCATATCGACGGACTCGTGTCAGCGTTTGAAAAAGCAATTGAAGAGAGCAAGCTGTAGCGGTACTTTTCGCAGGATTTACTGAGGCTCGGGGCCGGCAGGGACAGTGATCGCGGGTGTCACGCCTCATACCAGACCGGTTGAAAGGACCAACCATGTACGCTATCGACGTAATTTCTGAATTCAGTGTCAATCGGATACCTGAGCCAGATACGACGCTGGAGGCGCTGCTGCGTCAGACGGAGGAGCACGACACGACGCTGACGCTGACCACATCGCGTCGAGGCCTGGTCAACCAGGTTAACCCGGAGGCCGTGGCTGAGACTCTCGAGATCACGGCTCAGCATCCCCGGCTGCTGGCGGTGGGTACGCTCGATCCCCGGTATTTTCTCAACTGGCGGGACGACCTGAAGGCCTGTGTGGACGGGGGGTGCGTGGCGATCCGCTTCGCGCCGGGGCCGCAGAATTGGAGCCCTGAGACGCTGGTGTTCGAGCATATGGTTGAGGCGGTCGGTGCGGCCGGGCTGCCGATCATTGTTGATTTCAAAGGATCGGACCAGGCGTTGAGCTGGATCCGGAAGGTGGCGGAGGTCTGCCACCGATATGATGTACAGGTGGTCATGAATGAGGTGAGCTACGCCCATATGGGTGAGTTGATCACGGTCATGCAGGTGTACGAGAACGTGTATGCCGCGATTCGGTGGCTGTGTCTGGCGGACGGCATTGAGGTGATGGTGGAGGCAGGCATCGGCGACAGGCTGCTCTATGGCAGCAACTCGCCCAAGTATTCGATACGTTCACTGCGCAACCAGATCTTCATGGCGAAGATTTCGGATGAACAGAAGCAGGCGATCCTTGGGGGCAACGCCTTGCGGCTGCTCGACATGGACATAGAAGAACTGCCCGCGGAGCCGCTCATGATCAGGGCCGAGGCGGACCTGCCGGATGAGCCGATCATCGACGTTCATGCCCATGTGTCAGGATTCCACTGTGCGGAGCCATTCAACACGCGCTTTGAGACGAACGTACCGGAGATGACGGAGCGGTGCAATATTCAGTACACATTCGTGTCTTCCTACAACGCCATCAACTATGACATGCGCGAGGGCAACGCGGACACGCAAGCCTTTCTCGATCGTTACCCCAACCTGCGGGGCTACATCGCAATCGACCCGCGCGATCTGGCCGGTTCGGTTGAGCAGATGGAGCGCTATTTTCAGGATCCCAGATTCGTGGGCGTAAAGCTTTATTGCCCCTTTGGCGGCAACATGGCGACCAAGCGGATGCAGGACCTGCTGGACGAGATCGCGAAGTTTGGCCGGCCTACCAAGATTCACATGGATGAAGGCGGTTCACCCTATCCAGGCGTGCGGTCGGCGGCGGAGCGCAATCCGAACCTGGTGATCATCAAAGCGCACGGGGATGATGCGGAGGGCGCGCGGCAGGTGGTGGATCTGCCAAACGTGTACTTTGAGTTCTGCAGCAGCGGCATCAATGCGGGCACAATTCGCCGGTCGATGGACATTCTGGGGCCGGAACGGATCCTGTTCGGGACGGACCAGCCGCTGTTTGCGCCATGGTTCGAATACGGGGCGTATGTGGATGCGATCCAGACTCAACGCGAGGCCGACCTGATTTTCCGTGAAAACCCCAGACGTATTTTCCGCCTGGACTGACACAGTGCGCAGCAAGCGCGCTTGACACATACCACTCGCAATTAGGGTTGGCGCAAATCAGGGACTGTCAGGATAGCGGCGGCCGAAACATTACAAGGAGATTTCTGAAATGGCCATTGCAATCGAACGCAATTCGCCTCCGGTGCGAAGCGGATCGTTTGGGCCCCAGTGGGACATGGGCGAGGAGGAGATTAACGAACTGATCGAGGTGATCCGTTCCGGAAAGCTGAACCGGCTGAGCGGCACCAAGGTCGTCCAGTTTGAGCGGGACTTCGCGGAGATGAACGGTGTCAAGTACGCGCAGGCGGTTACGTCGGGGACGGCCGCGGTGCATACGGCGGTTGGCACTATCGACCCCAATCCGGGCGATGAGATTATCACCACAAGCATCACGGATATGGGCACGATTATCGGCATCCTGTATCAGAACGCGGTGCCAGTTTTCGCGGATATCGATCCGCGGACGGGCAATCTCGACATAGCGGATGTCGAAGCCAAGATCACGGAACGCACCAAGGCGATCATTGTCGTGCATCTGTTTGGCAATCCTGCTCCGATGGAGGCCTACGTAGAACTGGCGCGAAAGTATAACCTCTATTTGATCGAGGATTGCGCGCAGGCTCAGCTGGCCGAATATGGCGGGCGGCCGGTCGGCACTTGGGGCGACTTTGGCTGCTACAGTTTTGGCGGCAAGCACATGACGACGGGCGACGGCGGTATGGTGATCAGCAACCGGGACGATTTGGCTGAACGGCTGAAGTGGTTTGCGGACAAGGGCAATCCCCGCCATCCAATTTACGAGCATTACTATCTGGCGCCGAACTATCGTATGACCGACCTGCAAGGCGCAGTCGGGGTGGCCCAACTGAAAAAGGTGACGGACGCGGTGCGGCACAAGCAGTGGGTCGCCAACCATCTGAATGAGGTTGTCGACGGGGAGGCGGGGCTCTCGTTGCAGCCGGTCCTGCCGGAAGCGACGCATTCATACTGGGTCTACGGTTTCCACGTGGACGCGGCGGTAATGGGGGCGACGGCGGAACAGTTTGCGGAGGCGCTGCAGGCGGAGGGCGTGCCGGCCAACTCGCCTTACATGGTGTATCCGGTCTACAAGTACCCGGTGATGGCGCAGCAGCGCGCGTATGGGACGGCTGATTTCTCCTATGCGGGCGAGAAGGCGGCGGCCATGGACTATGGCTCGATGTCGCTGCAGGGCGGGGAGAGGTTCCTGGAGACTGCGGTGGTGATGCCGATGAGCCCCTCCTACACTGATAAGGACGTAGACGATTTCAGCACGGCTATTAAGAAGGTCGGCGACTACTACCGTTCGAAACTTACAAGCCAGGGCTAAGAGATATGTCTATTCAGTTTACGTTCCGGCCGCGGGTGCCCGTTTTTGACGCCAATGTGCGGGTTGGCGATCTTCACTATCAGCCCTCGCCCTGTCGCAATCGGGACCAGTTGCTGGCGGAGATGGACCGGCATGGGGTTGACAGGGCGCTGGTATACCACGCGCAGACGGAGGAGGTCAGCCCGCTAGATGGCAATGGATTTCTGGAATCGTGGCTAGACAGTAACAGGCTCTTTCCCCAGTGGTCGATGACGCCTACCCCCGACTCACTGGCGCAGGTGCAGGGATTGCACGAGCAGGGGCGCGTGCACAGTGTTCGGTTGCACAATGCGCGTAAGGTTGGGCTGCCCTTCAGGCCGTGGGCGTGCGGCACCATGCTCTCGTGGCTGAGCGAGAACCGGATCCCGTTGTGGATTCCGCTGCCCGATGCCGATGCGGACGAGCTGGCGATGACGCTGAGCGCATTTCCGGAGTTGGTCACGGTACTGGTGGGCGCCCATTACAGCCACGCGCTATGGGTGCGGCCGCTGATGACGACGCTGCCTAATGCGTACCTGGAGTTGAGCCGGATTGAGCCGCTGGGGGAGGTGGAGGCGCTGTGCGAAGAATATGGGGCGGAGCGGTTTGTCTACGGCTCCTGGTATGATCGCTTGGCGATGGGGACGATGCTCTTTTATCTTCACCATACCGACATCAGCGAGTCGGAGCTGGAGCTGATCTGCGCGGGGAATCTGCACCGCATTCTACAGGGGGAGGGCCGACATGATTGAGGAGCAGAGAGTCATCGACTTTCACGGCCATACCGGCCGCCTGGACCTATACAACGGGGTCGACGATCCCGACCTGATCCTGCGTGCGATGGACAAGGTAGGGATCGACGTCTCCTGCGTCTTCAATATCTTTCACCCCGACGGCACGACCGGAAACGACATCACGGCCCGGTTTGTGGCAGAGCATCCGGACCGTTTTGTCGGGTTCGCGTACGTTTCGCCGATGATGGCGGAGGGGATGGTTGACGAGTTGACGCGGGCGATTGATGAACTGGGGCTGATTGCCATAAAGCTCTACCCGCCGTATACGCAGTGGGACCTGAACGAACCGATCTGGCATCCGATCTATGAGTTTGCCAATGAGCGCGGGCTGGCGATCATCTTTCACAC
>VYDA01000213.1:0-435 GCA_009843665.1 Caldilineaceae bacterium SB0675_bin_29
CTCCATCACCCCCTCAAACTTCCTGTAGGGGCAGGCCTTGTGCTTGCCCCCCTGCTCCCTTACGCGTCGACTTCTCGGTGCACCCATCAATTTCGCAGCGCAAATGCGCCAAAAACAGTGATATAATAGTTCCAGATCAGAATGCGAACAGGCATTACCAGCAGCGTATCACTAGCACGCAGCCGTGCCTTCCGCGGCAGGTACTCTGAAGGCCGGGGAGGAGCTTGCAAGACTGTCAAATGCCCATAATCCTTCTGCCCAGCATCCAACAAGACAACGTGTGCGAAGTCAAGCGCAAGAGCCTGCAACGAAGATCACTGCCCCGCCAGATGACCGGCGCGAGTCTGAAGACTGTGAGAGAGTCGTGGTGAGACTGACAAGACCGGGAATCGACACCATAAACGAAAGAACTGATGCAAAAGCGTAACCACAAAA
>VYDA01000213.1:445-1636 GCA_009843665.1 Caldilineaceae bacterium SB0675_bin_29
GCTATTCCCGACTTTTTCCCGCCAAAACATGTCCCACCAAATCAACGGACTTACAACTCTTGTACAACACTCGATTGACCGCGTACGCCCCCAGGCGCACCAGCGAATCCCTCATCACAGCCCAACGAACAATTCTCATGTACTGTAGTTCAGACATCCCGCAAACTCTCGTAAACTCTCATGAACACTCGTCCAACGCTCGTACCAGAAAACGTGCACCTGCACGACCTTCGCCGCAGCCCACTGCGAAAGTCCCGGGTACTGTAGCCCAGAAAACCCTCAATCGCTCGTAAACTCTCGTCCAACACACGGATGACAAAGCCTGCGTCCCACTATCAAGACAAACGGTCTACAAATAATGTAGTGACATCCTTCCCAAGCCGGGGAAAGCCTGGCAACAGCGGATTGCAAAGTTGACCAACTGATGCTATCAATGGATCGAATCACTCGAACCCAACTTCCACACCTTCATCGAGTCCTTCAGGAGAACAACCAATGCCTAGCATGACCGGTGGCCGGTTCATCGCCGAAACGGTGCATGGATACGGAATTACGCACGTCTTCTTCATGCCCTATATCGGCCCCAGGGCTCTCATGGAGATGGAAAAGCTTGGAATCAAGCGCGTGCAGACCCACGGAGAAAAGGCTGCTGCTTACATGGCCGACGCCTACGCCCGCGTGAAACGCGCCCCCGGCCTCTGCATGGCCCAGGCCGTCGGCGTCGTCAACTTGGCAGCCGGCCTGCAAGACGCCTACCTGGCCTGCTCCCCGGTAATCGCGCTGACAGGCAGGGAACTGCTTATCAATCAGCAGCGACACGCCTACCAGGAAGTCGACCACGTCAATCCCTTCTCGGCTGTATCCAAGTACAGTGCCTATGTTTCGACGCCCGAACACCTGCCCGTCTACCTGCGTCAGGCCTTTCGTGCCGCCACCACTGGTACGCCCGGCCCGGTTCACCTGGACTTTGAAGGAATCGCCGGCCAGGGAGTCGTGGAACAGGAGGCCGACCTGGAAGTCATCGTGGAAGAAGCCTTCACCCGCTTGCCTCCCTTCCGGCCAGAGGCCGAAATCTCCGGAATCGACGAGGCCCTCCAGCTCCTCGCAGGCGCCGAACGCCCCGTCATCGTCGCCGGTGGTGGAGTCGTCGCCTCCGATGCCCGCAGCGAGGTCATCGAACTGGCAGAGAAG
>VYDA01000213.1:1646-7246 GCA_009843665.1 Caldilineaceae bacterium SB0675_bin_29
CCAAAACAATGTTCCCCCCGGATCACCCGCGCGCAGTTGGCGTCCCCGGCTCATTCTCTCGCGCCTGCTCAAACAAGGTGTTGTGCGAGGCCGACCTCGTCTTCTTTATCGGTAGCCACACCGGCGGTCAGGTGACCAACTCCTATCAGATCCCCCCTCAGGGCACCCCCATCATCCAGCTCGACATCAACGCTGAGGAAATCGGCCGCAACTACACGGTCCAGGCTGGCCTGCAAGGAGATGTCAAGAGCAGCCTCAGGCGCATGATCAATAGAGCTGCCCCTGCAGAACCCCGCGATGCGTGGGTCGGCCGCGTTCAGGAACTGGTCAAGGAGTGGAAAGCGGAAGTGGAGCACCTGGTCAATTCAGAAATCCTTCCCATGCGCCCGGAACGCCTCTGCCGCGAACTGAGCGACTACATGCCGTCAGACGCCATACTCGTTTCCGACACGGGCCACGCCGGGGTCTGGACAGGGACAATGCTCGATCTGAAACACCCCGACCAGAGCTATATTCGCTGCTCAGGGTCACTGGGCTGGGGCTTGCCTGCAGCCATGGGTGCCAAGTGCGCCCGGCCCGACCGCCCCGTTCTCTGCTTCACCGGCGATGGCGGCATCTGGTACCACATTGCCGAGCTCGAGACCGCCGCTCGCTGTGGAATCAACACCGTAACCGTCGTCAACAACAACCACTCGCTGAACCAGGAGCAGGGCGGCGTTGAGCAGATTTACGGAGGACGGACCGCCGGTTCCGATGAGCTATGGCTCTTCGAAGACGCCGACTTTGCCAGAATTGCCGAGTCGTTCGGCGCCCTCGGCATCACCGTCAACAAACCGGAAGAGCTCCCCGGTGCCCTCGATCGCGCCTTCGCGTCAGGCCGGCCGGCTGTTGTCGACGTGAAAACACACGTGGAAGGCATCGCACCGCGCGCGTGGATGCCGCCCGGTTAAGGACCCGGGCTGTTCACAGGGAACCACCGACTAAAATGGGTCTTCCAGTTTGCTCCGGCTGTCGTCAATCTGCTAAAATGCCTCTGACTTGCGACACAACGGATCGCTGCGGCGCACACTGGGGGCAACGCCTCCTACCTGCAGGAATCGGGCAGATTCAGCCCGCGTCCCGGGCACTTTAGTATTCAGGACGGTCGGCGCGATTCGATTTCATAACGCGGAAGGCTTTGCATGAAAGCGATGCTATACCTGGACCAGGTGGTCGAGCCGGTGGCGGTGCTGGACGACGTCAAGATTGTCGAGTTCGGCAGCGACAATCATCCGGAAGGGCACCGGACCCGAATCTATTACCACACCAGTAACTTGAATGCGGGCAAGACGATGGTCGAACTTCACCGTGATCGCAAGATGACCGTGAAGCTGGAGGACGGTCGCTCAGCCTCCGCGCTGATCACGCACGCCAGCCTCGATGCATCTGGCCGATTTGTCGGTGTACTGAGAGTGCTAGGTCCACTGGCCTGAGATAGAAGTGCGTTTCCAATTCAGTCCGGCTTACCCCGCCGCGCTTCCCAGCTCCGGGAATCTCCCGCGATCTCGTCCACTGTTGGCACTTGTGCCCGCCATCTACCAACAATTTCATGGTCGCTGAACAGCAACTGCGCCCAGCTCAGGTGGAGATCCTCAACTATGAGGGCGGCCGCCTCGGAATCAGCGCAGTGCCCGGCAGCGGCAAGACCTTCACGTTGAGCCGCCTTGCCGCCAAACTGGTGCATAAGCTGGCGGCCTCCGGCCCCCTCGATGACCGCGAAGTCCTCGTCGTCACCTTTACCAACGCAGCCGCAGAAAACTTCCGCAGCAACATCGGCCGCATCGTTGAGAGCCGTCGCCTTCTCCCCAGCGGATTCCGCGTCGGCACGATCCACAGTCTGGCCCATGACATTGTTCGTGAGCGCCCGGGATTGGTGGCCCTCGGTGAAGATTTCGACATAATCGAAGACCGAACAAGCCAGGAGATAAAACGTCAGGCGGTCGGCAACTACCTGCAGTCCAATCCCGACTTTCTCGGCGCATACATCCGACCGGAGGAGCTTCAGAATCCCCGATATATGGAGCGCCAGCTCCCCGGCCTTGCCCAGGAAGTCGCCGAAGCCGTCATTCGACGAGTCAAAGAGCTGCGTACCGATGCCGGCGCCCTTGAAGATCGGCTGCAGAACCAGTCCGGCTCCTGGCCTCTACTCTCCTTTGGCCTTCAGGTCTGCCGCGACTACCAGCGCGGGCTGAGTGTACGCGGCGGCGTCGACTTCGACGACCTCATCACCCTGGCCCTCCAGGCCCTCGAAACAGACGAGAACCTCCTGGCCCGCCTGCAACGGCGTTGGCCCTATGTGCTCGAAGATGAAGCCCAGGACAGCAGCACACTGCAGGAGCAGATGCTCTCACTCTTGACCTCCTCCCATGGAAACTGGGTTCGAGTGGGCGACCCCAACCAGGCCATTAACACGACCTTTACCAGCGCCGACCCCCGTTTCCTCAGAGAGTTCGTGCAACGAGACATGGTCCGCTCCTTACCTCTGCCCAACTCGGGCCGTAGCGCCATGCCCATCATTGAGCTTGCCAACTGCTTCATCGACTGGAGCCGTCAGGAGCATCCTGAGCTCCCGCTCGACAAGGCCCTTTCCCTCCCATACATTCTGCCCACAGAAAAAGGCGATCCGCAGCGCAACCCCGAACCCGGCCATCCGGCCGTCTACTTCTATGACCCGCCTCTCACACCCGCCGAAGAGATCGAGATTCTGACCAGGAGCTTGCAGCGCTGGCTGCCCAACCATACTGCACAGACTGTGGCCGTACTCGTCCCCGACAACTACCGTGGCGAACAGTTCAGCCAGGCCTTCGAAGATGCCGGCCTCCCCTTCGACGATTCGTTGCTCCGGTCAACCAGTACCACCCGCGCTGCCGTAGACGCGCTCGTCAAGACAATGCGCTACATCGGCCACCCCTCCAACCCCGCCCATCTGCGGGCTCTGTGGGCTGAGGTCTGGTGGGCGCGGCGCAGATGCCCGCACGCCCCTTCGGATTCAGAAACGGAATCCGCCGCGGCCGCCGCTGAGGAACCACCGCCATCCTGGCTGGCGGTTGAGGCAAACCCCGGCCAGAGTGCCCAGGAAAGTGATCTGCCCCAACCCGTACTGCGATTCGGCAACGCGCTGGGCCGGCTCCGCCTTCCTGAACGATTCCTATACCCCTCTGCCGGCGACGACTGGCTGGAAGAGCTCGGCTGGATCGACAACTTTGACCGCTTCCGGCCCATCGTCGGTCAGTTCCGGCAAGACTTGAGACGCTGGTGTTCAGCCGTTGTGCTTCCCGTTGACGAGCTGGTTCTGACCCTGGGACAGGACCTCTTCTCGGAAGCTCCGGAACGTGCCCTGGCCCACAGCGCAGCCATCCTCCTGGCAAACAAGGTCAGGGAGCGCCCCGACCTCCGACTGACTGAGTTGACCGCAGAATTGGAACAGACCGCCGCTCGCAAGAGGCATTTTCTCGGGTTTGGCGAAGAGACGCGAGGCTTCGAACCCCCAGCCGGCAAGGTGACAATTGCTACCATGCACACCGCCAAGGGCCTGGAATGGGATCGCGTTCACCTGGCATCCGTCAGCAACTACAGCTTCCCCAGCGGCGGCGGCGACGAGTACTACCGTGGCGAGCCCAGGTTCATTCGTGACAGCCTCAATCTGACAGAAGAGGCTCTGGAGCAGACCCGGCAGCTTCACATGGGGACGCTCGACGAATATGTCCAGGGAGAGGCGACTTTGGAAGCTCGGCACGAATATGCCGCCGAGCGTCTGCGGCTCCTCTACGTCGGAATTACCCGCGCCCGTCAGGAACTGGTCCTGACATACAATACCGGAAGATTTCATGAAAGGCGGCCAAATCAGCCTGCCTTGGCCTTCACCGAGCTCGCACAAGCCAGGCAAAAGGGTCAGAGTCCAAACTGAATTTCAGGCAATGAAAATCCCAGTAGCCTTCGGTGTCCATCGCGGCCCTTCCTGGCCAAAAAGTTTTCACCGTGGCCATTCATGGATCAGGAGGGGTTCTTCGCTCCCTTACCCGTGCCTTCGCCGATCGATTGCACTTGTTTCTCTCGACATTCAAGCCCGGAAAATCCCTGACAAGCCTGTAGACTTTACCTGCCTGCTATATTCTGAGAAGCCTCCCCAAGATGTCAACGGCGCCAAACGAAAACCTGTGACGCCAGGACACTTCGCTCGGATCACACAATGGTATCGCTCTCGCCATGTCACCTTCTGCAAATACGCAATACGCAGTACGCAATACACAATTGAACGAATATGCAAACTGAACGCGCCTTAAGTCTCTGTCCAAGGGTCCCGCGTCCCGGCCGCTGAGAGTTCTGATCCACCAATGCGTCACACCAAGATTCAGAAATACTGCGAATCCGTCATCGAGGCCGGCTGGCTCGCCGCCTTGATCATCGCGCCGCTCTTCTTCAACACCTACTCAAGCCGCGTCTTCGAACCGGACAAGATCAGCCTGATTCGGTCCATCTCTTTGGTTATGCTCCTGGCCTATCTTGTAAAAGTTCTTGACGGCGGCCGGCTTTGGCTCCCCCCCGGCGCTGGATCACCGCAGGCGGCCAACCAAGTCCCGGTCGCCTCTGCAGGTGCGCAGCCCGGGTTCGAATGGCGGCTTGGCAGCCTCTGGCGACAGCCTCTCCTTCTTCCCGTCCTGTTGCTGGCGATCGCTTATGCTCTCAGTACTCTCCTTAGTATTTCACCCGCCGTAAGCTGGTGGGGCTCCTATCACCGCCTGCAGGGCGCCTACACCTTCTTGAGCTATCTGATCATCGCCCTCCTCACAGCAGCCCACTTAAGACAGCCCGCCCAACTGCGGCGTCTCCAACATACGATAATCGTCACCAGCCTCCCCATCTCCATCTATGGCGTCTTCCAGCACTTTGGCAAAGATCCCCTGCCCTGGGGACAGGACGTCAGCGCCCGCATAACCTCCAGCGCCGGCAATCCCATCTTCCTCGCCGCGCATCTGATCATGGCCTTCTTCCTGACGCTTGAACGCGCCTTCTCCTGTTTCGCCTACCTGCTTAAGGACCCTGCACGGCAAGAGGACGACGCATCCCCGGAAGAAGGAGGGCAGACCCCTGCCGCCGACAACAGCTTGGCCGGCGTTCTCGCCGGCGGTTCCTATCTCTTTGTGCTCGTCGTTCAACTGCTCGCCATTTTCTGGTCCCAGAGCCGTGGACCCTGGCTCGGCCTCGCCAGTGGAACCTACATATTTGTCCTCCTTCTCCTGACCGGGATGCGTCCCCGCAACTACCGCGCCTGGACTGCAGCCTGGGCCGGACTCGGCGCGGCCGGGCTCGTTCTTCTCATCCTCCTGAATACGACCGCGTTGGGACATTCTTTCCGACAGGTTCCCGTCTGGGGACGCCTTACCACGATGCTGGAAAGCGCCGCCGGCACCGGCCGCGTTCGTGTTCTGATCTGGGAGGGCACCGCGGCCATGATGTCCCCCCACCAGCCGCTGACCTACCCCGATGGCAGCAAGGACTCCGTCAACCCGCTGCGCCCCCTGGTTGGCTATGGCCCCGAAACACTGTGGATGGCCTTCAAT
>VYDA01000554.1:0-4735 GCA_009843665.1 Caldilineaceae bacterium SB0675_bin_29
CTCTTCAACCGGCTGAAACGGTACCTTTTCGACGGGAGTAAGTTCGTACTTTTACCAGTGATACTGGAACTCAGTCGACTTCCACCCTTTGTAGATTTCCTCCCAGGAGAGCCGGCCCTGGTGGGGGGTCAAAACCAGGTCCATGACCGGATCTGAGGCTCTCTGGTAGCGATAATCCACTGAGAGCCGAATCCGATTGCCAGACAGGTTTGGTAAGCCCTTATGCACTGTGTGGCTGTGGAAGAAGAGAATGTCCCCATTCTCAAATGGGCTTGAGACCCACTCTCCGCCGATCTTCTCAAAATGCGCACGTAGGCCACCCGCGCCGAGAGATCGCGAAACCGGCAAGATCCCATGATTGTGGGAACCGGTCAGAACGCTCAATCCACCCATGCTGTGCGGACAGTCGCCGAGGGGCAGCCAAGCAGTCCAGACTTCTGGCGTCCCCTGGATGTGCACGAAATCCTGGTGCGCGGGGGTCGTCTGTTCCAGGTTAGTGGGAAAGATGAAGCGGGCGATATTGCTGGGTTGAAGGAGTACGTCGTCACCAAGAAGATGGCTGATGACGCTCACAATCGCCTCGTCGTGGGCAAGCGTGTGGAACGATTCCAGCCGCTGGACCATGTCGTAAACCGGCGAGAATTCAGGTTCTCCCGATACATGGGGCGCATGGCTGGTGATTGTCTCATTGGGGTCGTCCACGTCATCGATCCATCCGACCTCGCGCAAGACCGAAATGATGTCTCTTCGGGCCTCAAGGATTGCTTCCGCGTCTACGAAGTCCCGAATGAATAGATAGCCGTCACGGTCAGCTTGCCGACGCAGTGCATCCCCATCGTCCTTGATGTTGCTAGAGTCAACAAACGAGTTCATTTTCCTGTTTTTCCTTTTGGCAGCGTTGAATAGCCGAAATGAAGCGATCCTTCAGGGAAAGCACGGGAGAGAGCTAGACGTGGGTATAGGGATCGGAAGCGTCACGCAGGCCGTCACCGACAAAATTGAATGCCAGAATGGTGACCACGACGAAAACAGTAGGCAACAAGAGCCAGGGCGACAACGCAAGAACGCGAATCGCCTGCGCGTCCTTCAGCAGTACGCCCCAACTGATTGCCGGCGGCTGTAGACCCAGACCGATAAAACTGAGCGCGGTCTCGCCCAATATCATCTGCGGAATCGCAAGTGTCAGACGGGCGATTATGTAGCTCAGAAATGAAGGGAGAAGATACCGGAAAATGATTCTCAGGTTGCTCGCCCCGTCCAGCTCCGCCGCACCGACAAAGTCTTCCTCACGCAAGGCGAAGAAACGGCCCCGCACAACTCGGGCAATGCTGGTCCAGCCGACGGTTGACAATATGATGACGATAGCGAAGTAGGTTCTTAAAACCGGCCAGTCCGACGGCAGTGCGATACTCAAGGCCATCCACAGAGGCAACGTCGGCAGGGCGCGCAACGATTCGATGATGCGCTGGATCACCATGTCGACCGTGCCGCCCAAGTAGCCGGACAGCCCGCCGAACAAGATGCCAAGAAAGAAACTCATGGCGACGCCGACCAGGCCGATGGTGAGCGAGATACGGGCCCCGTAGACGATGCGAGTGAACAGATCGCGGCCCACCGTATCCTGTCCGAGCAGTGAGAGACGGGCATCCGGGTCCTGGAGCCCAAACAGGTGAATCTCGCTTTCAAACAGACCCCACAGCTTGTATGGGTCGCTGCGCACGAAGAGCCCCAGCGGCTGCATCACGGTCTCATCTTCTACAAAAATCGCGGCATACGTGACACTGTCCAGCGTCTTCTTGAAGGGATGAACGAAGGGCCGCAGATGAAAGTTTCCATCCGGATCGACGAAGCGAATGGTGTGAGGAGGCGCCAGCGTCAACTCTTCTCTGAAGTCGGTGGGGTCGTAAGGCGCGACAAACTCCGCGAAGATGGCGACAAAATAGAAGGCCCCCAGTACAACCAGTGAGATCACCGCCAGCTTATGCCGAAAAAAGCGCCAGCGGATAAGCTGCCACTGTGATGCAACCAGAACTCTCTGGTCTGTCTGATCTGCGGCGGGAACTCCGTCAAGTGGTGCCGTGCCCGCGGCCTGCGTCATTCGTTTCCTCTTTTTTCACTTTGAAGACCGCCGGCGATGCCGGTCAGTTCCAGGCTTTCTGCAAAGTGGCAAGCGGAAAAGTGCGATTGTCCTTCACTTCCCCCTACGTCAACCAGTTCTGGCGCCTCCTGCCGGCATCGGTCTTCAGCATAGCGGCAGCGGGGATGAAAGGCGCAACCGGCAGGCAGATTGCCAGGGTCGGCAACTTCCCCCGCAAGGACGATTCGCGCCCTGTGTTTCGTGTCGGGATCTGGGTTCGGCGCCGCCGAAATCAAGGCCTCGGTGTACGGGTGCCTGGGGCTCGTATACAACTCCTCTGTTTCGCCGATCTCTACAATTTTTCCGGCGTACATCACCGCCACCCGGTCGGCCTCGTACTTAACCACCGCCAGGTTGTGCGCTACGAACAGGTATGTCAGGCCAAGCTGGTGCTGCAGTTCCTTCAGCAGGTTGAGAATCTGCGCCTGCACCGACACATCCAGCGCCGAGACGGCTTCGTCGGCAATAACTACCTTGGGCGAGAGTGAAAGGGCGCGGGCGATGGCTATTCTCTGGCGCTGGCCACCGCTGAATGCGTGCGGATAACGATTCAACGTCGAAGGATCCAAGCGCACCAAGCGTAGCAGATCTGCAACCCGTACCCGCAGTTCCTCCTGGCTCTCCACCATGCGATGGATGGCCAGCGGCTCGCCGATAATCTGGAGCAGAGTCATGCGCGGATTCAACGATGAATACGGATCCTGGTAGATCATGCGAATGTTGCGCCGCGCTCCCTTGAGCTCCCCCTTTTCCATCTGGGTCAGATCCATCGGCTCGTCATCGCCGAGGCGGAAAAAGACCTGACCGGAGGTTGGCCGTTGCGCCTGGATAATGCAGTGGCTGGTTGTCGTCTTCCCGCAGCCGCTCTCCCCCACCAGGGCCAAAGTCTCACCCTCGTTCAGGTCAAAGTTCACATTGTCCACCGCCTTCACCACGCCGACCTGACGGCGGAGAATGCCGGTCTCTACGGGAAAATGTTTGACAAGGTTGCGTACTGAGATGATTGCGCGGTCGCCCATCACCCCGCTTTCTGAAGTCTCCGTCACTCAAGACCCTCCCGGCCGCCGTACAGGTAGCAACTCACCTCGTGACCGCGTGCTACTTCCACAAGGGGTGGATCCTGCTTCTCGCACACACCTTCGATGTAGTCGGGGCAACGCGTGTGAAACTTGCAGCCTGTGGGCATTGCATAGGGACTGGGTACCGCCCCTTCAATCGGCTCGATCTCTACCCGGCCCGGCTCCATTTTGGGGATGGACGTGAGCAGTCCGCGCGTGTAGGGATGCTGTGGCCGGTGGAAAACGTCCTCCACCGTTCCGTGCTCCACTTCCTTGCCAAGATACATGATCATAACCCGGTCGGTCAGTTCAGCGATGACGCCCAGATCGTGGGTGATCATGATAATCGCCATTCCCAGGTCCGCCTGTATGTCTCGCAGCAGTTCAAGCATCTGCGCCTGTATCGTGACGTCCACAGCCGTAGTCGGTTCGTCGGCAATGAGAAGCTTCGGTCGGCACGAGAGAGAGAGCGCCACCATGGCTCTCTGACGCATGCCGCCGCTCAGATTAAAGGTGTACTGGTCGATGTTCCGGGCGGGGCTGGGCATGCCGACGCGCCGCAGCATTTCGAGGGCCTGCTCGTGCGCTTCCTCTTTGGATACCTGCTGATGAATGCGAATCGTTTCGATGATCTGATCGCCGATCGTGTGGACAGGGCTAAAGGCCGTCATCGGCTCCTGAAAGATCATCGCGATCTCCTTGCCGCGAATGTCTCTCAGGACGGCGCCGTCAGCATCTTCCTGGATGAGGTCGACCGTCCGGTCTCCGTAGTTGAAGAGGATTTCACCCTCCACGATCTTTCCGTTCTTGGGAAGAATGCGCAGAATCGACTGGCTGGTTACGCTCTTTCCGCAACCGCTCTCCCCGGCTATACCGAGTATCTCACCCGGTCTGATATCAAAACTGACGCCGTCAACTGCCTTAACTACCCCTTCTCGCGAGAAGAAGTGAGTCTGCAAATTGCGAACCGTAAGGAGGGAGTCAGAAGGGCCTCCGCTGACTGCTGCGTGCCTCTCCAAGTCGGGATCGGCGGACTGGCTCACTATACCGCCCCCCTTATTCGCGGATCCACAATTGCGAGCAGAATGTCGGATAAGAGTGTGCCGATGAGCGTAAGTATGCCCAGTATCATGATAATGCTGGTAGCCAAAAACATGTCCTGCTGCATGAGCGAATCCAAAAGCACGGGTGCAATCGTCGGCAGACCCAGTACCAGTGAAACCAACACCTCACCCTCCACCAACACCGGCAACAACCAGCCAACCGTGCTGATCACAGGGTTTATCGCGATGCGCAGCGGATACTTGTAGAGAAGCTTCGTAGGCTTTACGCCGCGCGCCCTCGCTACGGTGACATACTGCTTGGGCAACTCGTCCAGCAAGTTGGCACGCATCGTCCTGATCAGTTCTGCCGTGCCTGCGGTACCTACAATCAATGCCGGCAGCCAGATGTGGCCAACCAGATCCAGGAACTTAGCAATGCCAAACGGGGCATTTTGCATCTCTGGCGAGTAAAGTCCAATCGCTACGTTGCCCGTCCA
>VYDA01000554.1:4745-7236 GCA_009843665.1 Caldilineaceae bacterium SB0675_bin_29
GCCCTACCAGGGCCAGCAGGAAATTGGGCGTGGCCACACCCAGAAACCCGACAACCGTAAACGAATAGTCCGCCAGCGAATACTGCTTGGTAGCCGAAAGAATGCCAATGGGGATGCCGATCGCGAAGACCAAAATCAAAGAGAGCAGCGAGATCGTAAAGCTGGACGGCAGCCTCTGTGTAATGATATCCACAACCGGTTCTCGGTATATCATCGAGTAGCCCAGATCGCCCTCAATAAAGCTCGAGACCCACTTGAAATACTGTACATAGATCGGTTCACCAAGTCCATAGCGCGCCCTGAGTGAATCGATCAGTTCCGGCTCGATTATGTCACCCTGCGCTTCCAACCCTGCAATGTAGGAACTCACGAAGTCGCCGGGCGGCGCCTGGATAATGATGAATCCAATGATACTGATCAGGACCGTCACCGGAATCATGACGATCAGCCTTCTCACAATGTATATCAGCATCTGTCTTGACTCAGAGTCGGGAGGCCACCCAGGTGGCCTCCCTTGGTTTCAGAAGAACGGCTGAAGCCGTTTATTCAGACCGGTAGGCCC
Organism: Caldilineaceae bacterium SB0675_bin_29; assembly: GCA_009843665.1. Lineage (GTDB taxonomy): Bacteria > Chloroflexota > Anaerolineae > Caldilineales > Caldilineaceae > Bin5. The sequence continues at coordinate 5,308 of VYDA01000554.1, forward strand.
ATGTTTCGGGAGCGGCGTAGTACCACTCGGGTGCCACCGGATTGGGGATGTTGTACATGCGATTAGAGAACACCGCGTACCAGACTGCTTCCAGGTCGCCAGGCTGCTTGATCGAGCCAATGACCCACAGGTTGTCCTGGTGAATTTTGTACATCTCGGACTCGAGTTCGAAGCGCTTCTGTGCATCCGGCTCGGCGATGAACTCCTCGAAGATCTCGTACAGCCGCTTGACGTCGTCCGGCGGTTCCTCGCCCTCAGCGCCGCCCGACATGACATACTGCGCCCACGGCGGGTTCACCAGCCAGCTACTGCTAATTGGCATCGGCTCACCGCGCATGGCGCCGATAATCGGGGCCTGGCCCGCCCAGTTTACGGGGCGAACCTGGAGCTCGTAGTCTCCGGCCAGTCGTCGCTCAGTGTGCAGTCTACCGTCCAACGGAACAATCGTTGTCTTCAGGCCAATGTCTTCCCAACCCTGTGCGATCAGCTCGGCGATGGGTACCTGCTGTACCCAGCCGGTATGTACCTGGGCCGAGAGCTCAAAGGGTCGACCATCGGGCAGAAGACGCTGGCTCTGGTCCCCATTCCAGGTAAGACCCAGGCTGTCCAGGATCTCATTTGCGCGATCCGGGTCGTGCTCGGTGTGCAGCTTGAAGCCGGGATCGGCGCCGTTGTAGACCGACGCGTCCGGCGGTGCAACCTGTGAAGGCTTGTAGAGCCCATTGAAGACGACCTCATTGATTCTGTCGCGGTCGTAACCGATTGACAGCGCAACGCGGAACTCCTTATTGCGGAACAACTCTCGCAATACGTCGTCGTCAATCGACATGTTGAACGTTACCACGCCCAGCACGTCCGACCAGCCGAACTGAGGCAGCACCCTGTAACCGCCGCTCTCTTCGTTCTGTTTGAGGACGGGATAGTTGGTCAGGTAACCCAGCGTATACGGGTTCATGTAGTCAGTCTGGCCGGCGATAACGTCCAGAAGAATCGCTTCGCGGTCACCGAGGTTGGGCCTGTTGATGTGGTCTACATAAGGCAACTGGTTGCCCGCGGTGTCGATCTTCCAGTAGTAAGGATTCCGCTCCAGCTCCTGAACCGGAACACTGGCGCCACGCGTAACGGCCTTCCAGGCGAAGATCGTCGGTTCGTCAGGGTTGCCATACCAGTCGTGCTCGGCCTGGAACAGTTCAACCCAGTTCGAGAAACCTCTCTCCTCGGCGATTGCGTTCACTTTGTCAGCGTCAGTGTAATCGGGATGGAACTGCTTCAGATAGTGCGCGGGCGCATACGGCATCGGGCGCCAGCGGTTAAGGCGTTCGAGCAGCACACCGTAGGGTGCCTTGAAGGTCATGACGATAGTGTTTTCGTCAACCTTGGTGACCGTACCCATCTCGCCGCCAACCTTCATATTGTTGACGCCGTTGGGATTCAGCTCCTCGTTCGCCGCTATCGCCTCGTACCAGAATACAAAGTCGTCGGCGCCAAACGGATGGCCGTCAGACCACTTGATGCCGGGGCGGATCGTGAACGTCGTCGACAGGCCGTCAGCGCTCGTCTCAGCGTTCATTAACACGTTGGGCAGGACGCCCTGCATGTTCGAGCCGTACACGTGCGGAAACTCACGCAGCAGGTCTTCCAGGAAGTCGAAGTTTCCTTCGTGCGTATTCCGCATCGTGCCGCCGTACTCGCCGATCTGGTCGGCCGGCTGCATCACCAGCGGCTCATCCGGCAACCGCTCTTCGACCGGAGGCAGAGTGCCGTCGGCCACTGCGGCATCCAAAATTGGCGACTGCTGGAATGTTGAGATTTCGTTCCCCGTGGCCGCTTCATAGTCGGCGATCGTGTTGTATTGGACAACCTGACCGGTGAAATCGCCCATCATGCCGTCATCGGCCATGGAATCATCTTCCGATGCAGCCTCTTCTT
>VYDA01000340.1 GCA_009843665.1 Caldilineaceae bacterium SB0675_bin_29
CCAGAAGGACGGTCCGCAGCGGTGTCCAGAAGAGCAGTAGGCAGATGGCGGAGGCAGCAAGTCCGCACCAGTAGGCGTAGCGAAGAAAGGGACGATAGGACTGCAGTTCGGCGTAGAATGGGGGCACGAGCGCGCGCAGCTCGTTCAGCCAGCGGTAGGTCCACTGTCCAAGCGTGTAGGCCACGGTCAGCGCCGCCATCGCTTCTGCGCCGTAAGCGCCTCGCACGACGAACAGATTGATGAGCGGGCGGCTGGATTCCTGCATGAAATTCATGAGCGCAATCGGCCAGGTAAAGCGGAAGAAGGCAGCATAGGTGATAGGGGGGCGATCGAGCGCGTCCGGGAGGCGGCCGAAGAAGCGCCAGAGATAGAAGACGATTGTGATAGACTCGGTGAGCGTTGACGCGTAGAGTACGAGGATCGGCAGCCAGATCGGCCGGGCTCGAATCGCGTCGACCTGGAGAAGGGCAACGACAGCCGCGAGCCCGGCGGCAACGCTCAAGGCGGTGGCTACGCTGATTTTGCCGGTCTGCTTGCCGCGGGTCAGGACGCCCATGCCAAGTTGTGTTATACCCCGCAGCAGGGGCATCGGCAGCAGCGACAGCATCATGACCCGTACCCGTTCGCTTGTCTCCGCATCGACAGCGTGCAGGCCTTCGAGCAGATGGCGGCTGATGGTCGTGCCGCCAAGAAGCCACTGCACTGCCACCATGATCAGCGCCAGGCCACTTACATAGAACAAGCCCCGCCAGAAGTCTCGCTTGTCCTCCACCAATACCATCCCGGCATAGCGAAGTTGCGCCAGTGGGCTGGATAGAGACGTAACCAGTCCCCAGGCCAGTCCAAAGGCGGCGAGTACTCGGATGGCGTCGGGCATACGTGCCATCCCCGCGTTGATACTCTGCGCGCCGAATTCAAAGATGAGGATTGTCAGTACCAGGGGCAGCAGGAATCGAGTAAAGCGCAGGTACATGAAGCGATGGTCAAACGGTGTATTGGGCGTAGAGGCTGACTTAAGGACCCTTCCGCCGCAGCTCGTCCTGTGAGTGTGACATGGCAAGGGCAGCCACAGAGATTATCACACAGGGCCACAGTGCGCGCAATGGAATGAGTAAGGAAGGGGTAACACTCCGTCATAGTACGTCGTAGTACGTCGATACCCGCCCTGATCCGAGGCAATTGCATCGAGTTGAGAAAGAGTCTCGTAAAGCTAGCAGATTCGGGTAGAGGGCCCTTGTGGGCTTAATTCATGTGCTATAATGGCGTCCGACTTGAGATCTGTTTGCTCTGGCTTTGAGAAGCCACGACTCACGCCAAAAAAATATCTGAAAGTGAAGGAGGGGCGCAACAAATCAATAAATTGCCCATGAACTGTCTGCCCATATGCCATCAATTGCGACAAGGAAACGACTGCAAAGTCAGGCAAATGAGTCAAAAAAAATGAAAATCCCACGACTTACCACGACTTACCACGACTCACCACGACTTGACTCGACTTACCACGACTTGACTCGCCCGAAACCTGGGCAATTGCAACAGATTCGGATCGACCTTGTGAGGCTGCCCGAATCGGCTGGGAGAAAGGTCTGCGAAAGCAAGACAAGAGTCCCCAAAAGAAGGGAACTGCCCTGCCCTGGATCGACCTAGACCGACTTGACCCAGGATAATCACATCGAATTGATTCAAGGCCTCGGAAGGCCGCCAGAGTCGGGTAAGTACCCTTTGTAGGGAGGCCTGCGTGGACGATTCTGGCGTCTGGACTTAGATGCTTTTGCCCTGGTCCTCTCGTCCCTCGTCCCCTCGTCCAGATGCATTGACAACCGCCTATGCCTATGCAACAATCAAACTGAGATTCCAGGCATCGCAGGCTTCCATGGCCTCGATCTCTTCCTCTCTCATCACATTGGGACGATGATGAGCGTCAAGACACCAGATTGGGTAAAGCACGCAGTTTTCTATCAGATCTTCCCGGACCGGTTCAGTCGCAGCCCCCGTTTGCAGCACCCTCCCGGAATCCAGTTCAAACCCTGGGGTGCACCGCCTTCGGAACAGGGCTTCCAGGGCGGCGATCTTCTGGGAATCGTGGACCGCCTGGACTATCTTGAGAATTTGGGTGTCAATGCACTCTACCTGAACCCGATCTTCAGCTCGGCCTCGAATCACCGTTACCATACCTTTGACTACATGACTATAGACCCGCTGTTGGGCGGGGATGCCGCGTTTCGCGAGTTGTTGGACCGGGCGCATGAGCGGGGCATGCGGGTCGTAATTGACGGCGTCTTCAACCATTGCGGACGCGGCTTTTGGCCGTTCCACCACATCCTGGAAGCCGGCAAGAGATCCCCTTATTTTGATTGGTTCCGCGTCAAGGGCTGGCCCTTGCGCCCCTACCACAGTAACGAGCAACAACCCCACAATTACGCGGCCTGGTGGAATTTGCCCGCCCTCCCTAAGCTGAACACCGGCAATCCCGGCATGAGACGCTACCTACTTGAAGTAGCCCGTCACTGGATAAGGTTTGGCGCAGATGGTTGGCGGCTGGACGTACCGGAGGAAATCGACGATCCGCCATTCTGGCAGGAGTTTCGCCGTGTGGTGAAGGAGTCCAATGCCGACGCCTACACAGTTGGGGAGATCTGGCATGAGGCCGAGGAATGGCTGCAGGGCGACCGCTTTGACGCCGTGATGAACTATGTCCTGAGCCGAGCTGCCTACGGCTATTTCGGTGCGGAGACGGTGCCTCGGGACTACCGGCCCGGCGGCTATGCGATCGAGAGGCTGGATACGCTGGCGTTTGCAGCCGCGATTGAGCGGATGCTGGAACGCTATGACTGGCAAGTCGTGACCGCACAGTTCAACCTGTTGAACAGTCACGATACGGCGCGCAACCTGTGGGCTCTGGACGGAGATGCCAGCGGCGTGCGGCTATGCCTGCTGCTGCAGATGACGCTGCCCGGCGCGCCCTGCATCTATTACGGCGAAGAGATAGGCATGAATGGGGGCCCTGACCCGGGCTGCCGCGGGGCCTTCCCATGGGACGAGAAACAGAAGTGGGATCGTGAAATGCTCGAATTCTACCGGCAGGCGATCGCGCTGCGGCACAGCCATCCAGCCCTGCGTACGGGCGCGTACAGAACCCTGGTCGCCGCCGGAGACATCTTCGGATTCAGCCGCTCGATGTGCGGCAATACTCGCTCTCCTGGCAAAGCAACTGAGAACGAGTGCCCCGATGATGACCGGCTGCTCGTACTGTTCAACCGCTCGAAGTCAGAGGCGCGGTTGGCAGTACCTCTTGGCGGCGAGGGCAAGGAGGGGCAAACGGATGCTGCCTTGTCTCTGCCAACTTTTCAGGTGGTCTGGCCGCCAGGAGCTTCCGGCCAGACCTATTGCGCACGCAACGGTACCCTTTGGGACCTCACGATTCCGCCCAGGGAAGCGTTAATCCTTGAGAGTGCGGCCTCGTCCCAATCTGCTGTGTCGGAGGAGGCGTTCAGTGGAAACAGTCAAGGTAATTCTTAACCCATACGCGGGGCGGGGACGCGGTGGAAAGGTAGCCGGCGAGATCGAGGCCGCGTTTCGCCGCGGGGACGTACCATTTGAGATAGTGGAAACTTCGGCGCCGGGTGAGGCTGTCTCACTGGCTCGCAGCGCGCGGCTGGACGGTTACGCGATCGTGGCTGCCGCCGGCGGTGATGGGACCGTTCACGAAGTCGTTAACGGGCTGGCGGAGGCGACGCCTGAAGATGAGGCAGTGCAAGGGTTGGCAGTCTTGCAGGCGGGCAGCGGCAACGACTTTGCCGACATGGCAGGGGTGCCTCGGGGGCTCGACGCAGCTGTACAAGCCATCCGCGAGGGCAATACGCGCGACGTCGACTTGGGCTTGGTCGAAGCCTTCGACGGACGCAACACTTTGCGGCGTTACTTCGACAACAATTTGGGCATGGGTTTTGAGGCGCAGGTGACGGTCGAAAGCCGCAAGATCAAGCGGTTGCGAGGGTTTACAATCTATCTGTGGGCGGCACTGCGAGCTTTGCGGGCCTATGACCAGCCCCACTTTGAGGTCAGTTGGATCGACGGCGATGGTAACAGTCGCGGCGCTGCCAAAGAGATGCTGCTGGTCAGCATCGGCAACTCGCGACGGACGGGCGGGGCCTTCTATCTGACGCCGGATGCGGTGATGGACGACGGTCTGCTCGACATGGCTTTTGCTGACGCGCTGTCGCAGTTAGCGATTCTGAACCTTCTGCCAAGAGCGATGACCAGGACTGGACTGTATGGCCAGAAGACTGTGACTTTTAGTCGCCTGCGGTCCGCCAGTATCGCGGTGCGACAGCCCGTTCCCGTCCATACGGACGGCGAGATCTTGTCGAGTGAGATTGAAAGACTGACCGTCGAATTGCAGCCTGGCCGCCTGCAAGTAATCGTGTAATGTTCGCTGCGGGCACTCCTTCTGGTATAATCCTGCATACTGACTAACCTAATACCCCACTTCCTTGTGGATACTTCCCGAAATTCGATCGGCTCCTGTGATCTGAGGGCGATTCGGTCCTGCCAGTAGCACGAAGGAGTACAGGTAGACCTTGACAACATCAGAGAATTTCGGCGCGGCTGCAGCAGAAATGGGAAGTATGCGCACGCCAGATGATGTGCCAGGCGCAAATGCCGAACATGGGTTTGTTCCGAAGACCATTTCAGCGACGTCCAGCAGCGCGTTGCTGGATGCCCGCTTCTGGCCGGAACTCTCTCCTTGGCGGGTCTCTGCTGCCTGGTCGCTGGCAGCGGCGGCATTGGCCGCTGGAATCGGCGACGTAGGCCACACGGCATCCCCGCAGACGCTGGTACTTCTCTTCCTGCTGGTCGATCCCTTGTGGGGTAACATCTGGGGCGGGCTTGCTGCGCCGGAGGCATTGCCCCGAATAAGGTTAACAGTGTCGCAGAGGCGCCCGGGGCTGCCGTACTTGGCCTTAGGGTCGCCTGCTGCCCGCGTTCTGGGAATGCACGGTCCCGGCGTACTCTCAATTCTGGCGCGGGCTTGGCTTCCGGGCGTAGCTGTAGCTATTGTGGCCGCATACGCAATCGGCATGTCGGCGGTTTGGGCCACACTGATAGTACTTGGCCTCGCGGTAGGTGCCTGGCTTCAGCGCCACGCAGCGCTTGTTCCTGCCTCCGCACTCCACAGTCTGGCGGTCGTGGCGGTGCCCTGGATCACGGGCCTGACGGTGTTCGGCGTCGATCCCTGGAGCGGACGCCACTTGACACTGATCTTGCTTTGGTCATTGCATGTCTGGGGCGCGAACAGTAGTTTGGAAAACCCTGGAAGGCTGGGTGGACTCGCGGGCATGGCGGCGGCTCAGGCTGGTATCGCCCTGTTGCTGATAGCCGGTCGGGCACCCCTGTTTTTGGCTGTGTTGTGTATTTTATGGTTGGCGACCTGGGTGTCGGTCTACCGCGGACAGTCGCTTGTTAACGTCCAGGCCTCCTGGACGGCGGCTCTGCTGGTTAGCGCTGCCGCGCTGTAGAAGCCATTCGGTCGACAGATGAGAAGGTCTACCAGGCTCGCACTGGAAAGAGTCGCGAGAATCGGAACTTCGCGATTGAATAGTTCGTCTTAATTCACGGATACATCCACCCTTGCCGAGGAGACTTGTCTCCAGCATTCCAAGCAGGAGAAGATTGTGAGCGTTACGCCCCTCAACCATTTTACTGGCATTGATACCCTTACGATTGATCAGTTCTGGGGTCTCCTCAAGCTGGCTAGGCAGCTGAAGGATGAGTGGACGGCGTGCGGCCGCAATAACCCAATTCTGGCGGGTAAGTCGCTGGCGATGCTCTTCGAGAAGCCGTCATTGCGCACTCGTGTCAGCTTTGAAATGGGCATGCAACATTTGGGGGGCTATGCGTTCTATCTCAGTCCGGCGGAGGTCGGCCTGGGTACGCGTGAAAGCCCGGCAGATGTGATCCGGGTTTTGGGCGGTTATGTGGACGGCGTAATGGCGCGCGTTTTCGCGCACCGCCATATCGAGGAGATGGTTGAGTGGGGTAGCGTGCCCATTATCAACGGTTTGAGCGACTTCAGCCATCCTTGTCAGGCACTTGCCGATGTGTTCACAATCTGGGAGCAACTCGGTTCGGTAGAGGACAGAACGCTGGTGTACGTGGGTGACGGCGCCAACAATGTGGCGACCAGCCTGCTTATGGCCGCGGGCAAGGTGGGCCTCAACGTGCGCGTCGTGGCGCCGCAGGGTTATGTTCCATCCGGGAATGTGCTGGACGCAGCGGAGGCGGAGGTCGAAGTTACCGACGACTTGGACGGCGTTAAGGGAGCCGATGTCCTGTATACGGATGTTTGGGTCAGTATGGGAGATGAGGAAGAGCGGGAAGAGAGAATGGCTGTCCTACCGCCGTACCAGATAAACTCGGCGTTGGTAGAGCGGTCGGAGAACGAGGAAGTACTGGTCATGCACTGCCTTCCCGCCCACCGCGGCGAAGAGATTTCCGATGCTGTGGCTGACGGTGACCGTAGCCGAGTCTTTCCTCAGGCCCATAACCGGCTTCACGCACAGAAAGCAGTCCTTGCGCATTTGCTGGGAGGTGTGCCGTTGCCTTCATGAGAGGGCACAATCGAATTGTGAGAGAAGTAAACATTCTGATTGTCGACAAGGTTCCTTGAAAGCGCTTTTCCTGGTGGTTTCGAACTTGATTTACTCATTTAGGCCGGTCCGACCGGACCGTACGGGCAGCGGTAACAGATCCGACGGGGAATTCTCCTATGCGGAGAAGAAAACATGACTGACATTGTAGCCATTCTCAGTCGCCTGACCGACTGGCGAAACGTCGTAGATCTTTTCCTGCTCATGCTGGTTTTCTATGCGTTGTTGCATCTGCTGCGGGGAACGCAGGCCGCGCAGCTTGTGCTTGGCATTTTGATTATCGGCATTTTGGTCTTTGTTCTTGTCCGTACTGTGGAGTTGACTGCCTTCAGCTGGTTGTTGCGAAACAGCTCTCTGGTCGTATTTGTGGCGATCCCCGTAATCTTTCAGCCGGAGATTCGCCGCGTTCTTGAACAGGTGGGGCGGAGGACGCCGTTCTTCTTGCGCCGCACCACTGGAGGGGCGGAACCGCTGATCAACGAGATCGTCCGCGCATGCGAGCAGCTGTCGGCGCGGCGTCACGGCACGTTGCTGGTGCTGGAGGGGAGCGGCGGGTTGATGGAGTATATCGAC
>VYDA01000235.1 GCA_009843665.1 Caldilineaceae bacterium SB0675_bin_29
AAACCCGTAAACGATTTCCGCCACCGCTGGCATGGATTCCCCGCCTGACTGTTCCCACCCCAAATCTGGGATGCACCCTTTCATTTCAGCCGTGCTCTGTATAGAAGAGCGAGTCGAGGCCCCATCCATTTCCCGTCCTGCTCCGCCGGCTTTGTGGACTTTACCCGCTTGCAGGTTATCATGAATTTCCCTATCCTTGTGCATAGCAATCCGCTGTCGGCCCGCCTGACCGGGCGGACAGCCAGTGCAGCGCAACCCGTCAAAGGAGAACGAGATGCAGAGCCCGGCACGGCGCGCAATCATGATCGGCATGGACGGCGCCGCCATGGAACTGGTGATCAATATGGTAAACGGGGGCCACATGCCCCACCTTGCCAAAATAGTAGAACGAGGTGTCTACCGCCCCATGATCGGCGTCTTCCCGACCCTCACGCCGCCCGGCTGGACCGCCACCTCAACCGGCGCCTGGCCGGGAAACCACGGCGTCATGGACTTCAACATCCGCAAGCTGGGCGCACCACTCGATGAGACCGTCTGGGGCATCAACACCGACCTGTCCCGTGCCGAATACCTCTGGAATACCGTCGAACGCGCCGGCGGCACGCCCCTTCTGGTCAAATGGGAAATGTCCTGGCCGCCCACCGTGACCAGCGGTGTACAGGTGGAAGGCACCGGCCCCGGCGTCTCCAACCATCACCAGATCGCCGGCTATCACCTCTTCGTCGCCGGCCAGTGGCAGCGGCGCGCAATCGGCGGCCAGCGCGATCCCGAAACGCTGGATCCCAGCGCCCTGCAAACGGGCTCCGACGTCGACCCCGTCTCCATCGAAGATGCCCGGGACTGGACCGGTCTTCCGGCTTCAAGCCGCCCGCCCAAAGAGGTGATACTCACGATCCAGCCCCTTGCGCGCGGCCGCGGGCCCATGTTGCGCGGCGAAAAAGGCACGCCCGTGCCCTTCTACGGCCTCATCTATGCATCCGCAGACAACGGCTACGACCGCGTGCGCATCTGCCGCTCACGCGACGGGGACAGCGCGGTAACTGAACTGGGGATGGGCGACTGGAGCGACTGGTGGCTCGACCAGTTCGAAATCGACGACGAAGAGATCAGCGGCTACGTGCGCATGAAGCTGGTCAACCTCACCGCCGAAGCCGACGCCTTCGAGCTGTTCGTCCCCCAGATTTGGCCGAATGGCGGCTACACGAAGCCACTGGAAGTGGCCGATGAGATCGACCAGCTCGTGGGCAACTTCCTGCAAAACCCGGCCCGTGACGCTCTGGGCATCATGGACGACGACACCTACTTCGAGTCGCTCGACTTCCACCACCAGCGCCTCGCCGACGTCGCCGACTATCTCACCACAACCCGCGACGACTGGACGATGCTCTTCATCGAAACCCACGCATCCGACTACACCAGCCACTTTTTCCTCGGCCAGGCCGAAGATTTCAGCGGCGCCGACGTAGAGACCCAGCAACGCTGTATCGACGGCGTCGTCCGCACCTACAGCTCCATCGACGACATGATCGGCCGCGTCGCCGCCCTCGCCGGCGATGATACACTCATCTGTCTCGTCTCCGATCACGGCGGCACCCCCAACCAGTACCGCGCCATTGAGATCGACGAGGTGCTGGAAGAGGCAGGTTTCCTGGTCTATAAGGAAGAAAACGGCAAGCGAACGGTGGACTGGTCGCGCACGCGCGCCGCCTCAGTAGGCCTGGTGCACGTGTTCATCAATCTGGAGGGACGCGAGCCTGACGGAATCGTCTCGCCGGACGACTATAAGGATACCCAGCTCGAGATCATCGCCGCCCTGCACGCCTACACCGACCCCGCCACCGGCCGCCATCCGTTCGCCCTGGCGATAACGCGGGAGGACGCCGAAATGGTCAACCTCTGGGGCGACACAACCGGGGACGTGGTCTACGCCCTGCGGCCGGAGTTCGACGGCGCCCACGGCAAACAGCTGCCCTCCGTCAGTTTCGGCATCGCCGGGCAGCACTGCACATTCGTCCTTGCCGGGCCTGGAGTAAAGGAAGGGCTGGCGCTGCAGGGGCAGGTGAGGGTGGTCGATGTGGCCCCAACCCTGTGCTACCTGCTGGGGTTGCCCATGCCTCGCAACGTCGAAGGCGGTGTCGCCTACGAGGCGCTCACCGATCCCGACTGGCACCTGAGGAAGTAAGAATACAAGGGGAAGGGAGGCCGGGATGCCCTTCCTTCTCCCCGCCCCCGCTTTAATAGTCGTCCTCGTCAATCTCACCCGCAGGCATCTCGATATCCACGACCTGCCCCTGGTCGTCGATAATGACGCGAAATCCCATCATCCCTAACCACTGCCGCGACTGCTCGGGGATCGCCTGCCCGACCGCCTGATCGATGTTGTCGATCGAGGACTCCACCGCCGCCTTGGTAAAGATGTCGTCCTTGCCCATCAGGTCCAACATGCCGCTCACGGCCAACTCTCGGTGCTGGTCCACCTGGCCTTTCAGGAACTCGAGCACCTGCTGGTCCACCAGCGCGGCGTCAATGTGGCGCAGAAAGCCATCCTCGTCAACGACATAGCAGGCGCGCTCGCCCACATGCTTCACCTGCGCCGCGCTACGGCGTTCGTCAAACACAAGCCCTTCAAACATCGCCGAATTTGCCAAGGTACTCTCCGATTTCAGTTCTCAGAATCCCTCTGTTGCTCCGGCTGACTTCCTGAAGAATGGCATTTTACCCCGTCTGTCAGCTTCTACGCCGCGGCAGGCAACAAAGTTTCTCCGCCAACCCCTACATCAAATCCGCCCGGCTCTCCAGAAACTCCCGGCTGCGGCGCACACTGGCGACCGGCTCTTTGGGCAAGTCGTGTTCAACGACGTAACACCTGGCGCCCGCCGCTCGGCAGGCCGGTATGATCGCGTCCCAGTCCAGCGTGCCGTAACCGACGTCGGCCAGGCCCATCTGGTCCTCGTTCTCCCCCGCCGGCGCCAGGTCCTTCGCATGAATGTGCGGACAGCGGCCCGCGTACTTCTGCAACAGGTCCAGGGGGCGGGCGCCGCCATCAGTGATCCAGGCCATATCCGGCTCCCAGAACAGATTCTCCGCATCGGCGTTTTCCAGCACCCAGTCGATCGCCCGCACGCCGTCGAACGCCTCCATCTCAAAAGCATGGTTATGATAGCCCAGCCGCATCCCCTCATCCCGGCAACGCCGTCCCAACCCGTTGAGCGTCTGCCCGAACGCCCGCCACGCATCCGCATTCGCCGCCTCCCGCACTTCGGGATCCGGCATGGGCAGAATGAGACAGTCGTTCCCGATCGCCCGGTGAAACTCCACCGTGCCCGCGAAATCCCCGGCCAGGGCATGGTAAGGTACGTGGGCCGATACCGCCTGCAAGCCATGCCGGTCCAACACCGCCTTCGCCTGCTCGCCGCTATGGTCCGGCAGAAAGATCAGTTCCACACCTTCATATCCCGCCTCGGCCGCGGCAGCCGCCACCTCCTCAAAACTGTCCGAAACGTGACGCAGGCTGTACAGTTGTACGGCGATGGTTGCCTTATCGTTGCTCATGCAATTGTCTCCATTTCTGTCGCACGCCGTATCCGCTCGGTCAGCCCGCTGTAACGCTGGGCCACCTGGTCGTTGCCCACGGCCATGCTGATCGCTTTCAGTTGCCCCACCAGCACAACAAGCCGCTTCGCCCGCGTGACCGCCGTATACAGCAGATTCCGCTGGAGTAGCATGAAGTGGCTTGTAAGCAGTGGAATGACGACCGCCGGGAACTCACTGCCCTGGCTCTTGTGCACGCTGATTGCATAGGCATGGATCAACTCGTCCAACTCCGGGAAATCGTAAATGACCCGGCGCCCGTCGGTTTCAACCGTGACACGTTGTTCAATCAGGTCGACGTCTTTAATATAACCCATATCGCCATTGAACACATCTTTATCATAATTGTTGCGCACCTGCATCACCCGGTCCCCTGTCCGGTAGACGCGGCTGCCGCTACTGCGCTCCGGCCGGTCCGCCAGTGGCGGATTCAGTGCCTCCTGGATCGTCTCGTTCAGTGTCGCGACCCCCGCCGCGCCCCGGTGCATGGGGCTGAGAACCTGGATATCCTCAGCAGAAATGGCAAAGCGCCGCGGGATGCGCTCCTGGACAAGCTCCACACACAGCTGGGCGGCCCGTTCAGGCTCCTCCGTGCGGAAAAGGAAAAAGTCATCCGCCTCGACGTCCTCTTCACTGGCCGACCGTTTCAGTACCGGCAACTGGCCGCGATTGATGCGATGCGCATTCTCGACGATATAGCTGCCCGCCGCCTGCCGGAAGATTCTGTCCAGCCGCACCACGGCCGCGTTCGCCCTGACTCCTGACTCAGCCGCGCCCAGGGTCTCTTCAACCTCCCCCTCAATCGCCGCGATCACGTCGCGCAGCACATTGCCCGCGCCCACACTCGGAAGCTGGTCCACGTCGCCGACCAGCAACAGCGACATCTCCGGCGGAACAGCCTTGAGCAGATGATTCGTCAGAATCAGGTCCAACATCGAGGACTCGTCCACGATCAGCAGGTCGCCCCTTAGCGGGCTCTCTTCATTGCGCTTGAACGACATGCCCGCAGCCGGCTGCACCTGCAGCAGCCTGTGCACCGTCTTCGCCGGCCTCCCGGTTGCCTCAGCCAGTCGTTTCGCCGCCCGCCCGGTCGGCGCCGCCAGCACCGCCTTCCCACCCGCCTCCTCGCACAGGTCGATGATAGTTCTGACTACCGTCGTCTTGCCCGTACCGGGCCCCCCGGTAAGTACCGTCAGCCGCTTGGTCAGTGCCGCCTCTACCGCTTCTCGCTGGCGCAGGGCAAGACGCAGCGGACCAGGCACATGGCTTGCTCTCGCTTCGAGCTGAGCCAGTTTCCCCTCCCAGTCCACCGTCTGAAAGGATGCAAGCGCGCCGGACCCGCGCCCCCTTCCAAGCGCACCGCCGGAACCCTGCATCAGCCCGGCGACCCGGTTGCTGACGCCCACTTCACCGTAATACATCGGCGTCAGGTAGACTGCCTGCCCGTCCTGCGCCAGTTCATCAACCTGCTCCGTGGTCGGCTTCTCGTTGGCGTCGCGGTCTGCCGGCATGAGAGGCGTCGGCTGCGAAACTGAAGGCCCATAGATTCCGGCCAACGCCCAGTGCAGCGCTTCGGCCTCCTGGACCGGCGCGGCAGATAGCTTGATCCGGTCCGCCCTCTTCAGATGCAGCAGCCCCTTTGTCACCTTTTCCTTCCCCACCTTCAGCAACTCATCAGCCCTCGCGATCAACTCTCCGCTTGGCAGGTAAACATGTCCCTCATCCCTGGCCCTGTTGAGTGCAAACTCGACACCGGCGGCGATGCGCTGCGGCGCGTCTTCGGCGATGCCCAAAGCCCGACCGATCCTGTCCGCGGTCAGAAAACCGATGCCAAAGATATCCTCGGAAAGGCGGTAAGGGTTCCCCTGCACCGTTTCCACCGCGCTGTCGCCGTAACGCTTGTAGATCTTCGCCGCCAGGCCGGCGCTGACGTCATGGCCCTGCAGAAAGATCATCACCTCTTTGATCGCCTTCTTCTCCACCCATCCGGCAACGATCATCGAGACCCGCTTGCGGCCGACCCCGCCTACTTCGGACAGACGCTGTGGATCATTGTCGATGATGTCCAGCGTTTCCGCGCCAAAGTGGGCAACGATGCGCTTGGCCGTCACCGGCCCGACCCCTTTCACCAGCCCGCTGCCAAGATACTTCTCGATGCCGGCCACCGTCGCCGGCAGCACCGACCGCATCTCGTCGACGGCAAACTGTTTGCCATACTGCCGGTGATTTTCCCACCGCCCCCGAAGCTCTACAGCCTCCCCAACCGCGACGCCGCCCATCTCGCCAACGACCGCCGCCTCCTTCTGCCAGTGCGGCAATTGAAACGTCGGTTTCTCCGGCGCCAGCTTGGCGACCGTATAGCCGTTTTCTTCATTGTGAAAGGTGATGCGTTCGATTACGCCGCGCAGAATTTCTTGCGTTTCGTCGCTCATAAGTGTTAGGGTAACAGAACGATTTAGACCGATCAACCCGCGCCGCCCAAGCTGCGTGCTCAGAAACGCATCTCCACCGGGTAACCGAAGCGCATTACACCGGCCCCCTTTACACAAGAGACCGGAAGCAGGACAGTCGCGAACTCCAAATGGAAGAGATCGCAGGATCGTTTACGCCCCTACTTATCGTCATTTCGCTGGCATTCATCGTGCCGCTGCTGCTCACGCGCTTCGAGCGGCTGCGGCTGCCGATCGTCGTCGGCGAAATCCTGGCCGGAATCATCGTCGGCAGCAGCGGCTTCGGCTGGGTGACCCACGAAGACCAGCTGCTCACGCTCCTGGCCGAGTTTGGCTTCGTCTTCCTCATGTTCCTGGCCGGCATGGAAATCGACTTCGCCAACCTGAACATTGAGCTGCCCGGCGTCGCCCGCGCCGGCGGCACACGCACAGACCTCACCTCGTCACAGGGACGCGAGCGCCGCACCTTCGGCCCGCTTTCCATCAGCCTGATGGGCTTCATCCTCACCCTCTCTCTCTCCGCCATCGTCGGCTTTGCGCTCCTGCAGGTCGGCCTCGTCAGCAGTCCCTGGATGATGGCGCTCATCATGTCGACAACGTCGCTCGGCGTCGTCATGCCCGTACTCAAAGAGCAGGAGCTCATCCGCGGCCGCTTCGGCCAGACGATCCTCATCGCCGCCCTCGTCGCTGACTTCGCCACAATGATCCTGATCACCGTGGTCATCGCCACCATCTCCCATGGACTGACGCTCGACATCCACCTCATCAGCCTGCTTTTCGTCGTCTTCTTCCTTCTCTATCGCCTGGGCATCGTCTCCTTAAACAGATTCGACTCCTTGCGCCGCACTTTGGAAGACCTCAGCCACACCACCGCCCGCATCAAGATCCGCGGCGCCTTTACCATCATGTTGCTCTTTGTCGTGCTGGCCGAAGTGCTGGGCGCCGAGATCATTCTGGGCGCCTTCATCGCCGGCGCCATGCTCTCCCTGCTCTCCACCCGTGAAGATCTGGAGGCGATGCACCAGTTGGAAGCCGTCGGCTTCGGCTTCTTCAACCCCATCTTTTTAATCATGGTGGGCGTGAATTTCAATCTGGGCGCCCTGCTCGGGTCAACCGATGCTTTGATCCTTTTGCCGTTCCTGGTCCTGCCAGCATTTCAGGTCAAACTC
>VYDA01000402.1:0-4543 GCA_009843665.1 Caldilineaceae bacterium SB0675_bin_29
GCATTCCAGGGCGGGAGGGTGCCGAGACGGACGCAGATGACTTCCATGGGTCGTTCGTCGGGGCGGTCGATGTTTGCGCCCTCGGTGTAGTAGCGGCCGAGGGACTCGCCGAAGACCTTGGTTGCGCCGTAGCGGCTGTCGGGCCTGGCGTCATCGTCGCCCTTGACGAGGGGGATGGAGGCCGGGTCGAGGCCGTCGAGGCGGCCGGAGACGATTGAGGCGTAGGGCTCGTCGAACTCGTAGCAGCCCATGACGTGCATGGAGCTGGCGAAGATGACGCGGCGGACGCCGGCATCGTGGGCGGCGTCAAACATGCGCGCGGTGGCGATCAGATTTGGGTTGGTGAGAACGTCCCAGCCGATTTCGACCTCGTGACGGGGGTCGGCGGCGAGGTGGATGACGACGTCCATACCTTCAAATACGGGCGGCAAAGCGGCGGGATCGCAGAGGTCGACCTGGCTGGAGTTGGGCCAGTCGGACGGTTTGAGGTCGATGCCGTAGACATCGTGGTCGCGGCCGAGGTCGGGCGCGAGGAAGGTGCCTATGGTACCGCTGATGCCGGTGATGAGGATCTTCATTGAGGTCTCCTTGTGGGATTACGCCCATTATAAGCGGGAGGCGTTTCTTGTCAAGCACCCGGAAAAGGGGGCAAGGCCGGAAGTGTGGTCAAAGATCCCGCTGTGGGCCGGGCGAGCCAGGCAGTGACGTGCCGCTGGCGGAGGCTGCCGCAACGGGCAGGGAGCATGGGCCAGGCCCTTGCTAGTCCTTGCGCCAGTGATCGGAAGCGTTGTCCCGGGGGACGAAACCGAGCAGGTCCCAGGCGTAAGGCGTGTCGTAGATTTTCCAGGTGTTGTTGGAGGCGCCGTAGAGAATTTCGTAGGAGATGTTTGGGCGTTCGACGCAGGCGCGAAAGAAGCCGATGGCGTCGCGATGGCTGAACCAGCTGACGAGGGAGCGGTAGTCCTGTTCGGGCCGGTCGAAGCCGGGCAGAGTGCCGAGCCGGGCGCAGATGACCTCCATGGGTCGTTCGTCGGGGCGGTCGATGTTGGCGCCCTCGGTGTAGTAGCGGCCGAGCGATTCGCCGAAGATCTTGGTTGCGCCGTAGCGGCTGTCCGGCCTGCCGGGATCGTCGCCCTTGACGAGGGGGATGGCGGCGGGGTCAAGGCCGTCGAGGCGTCCGGAGACGATGGAGGCGTAGGGTTCATCGAACTCGTAGCAGCCCATGACGTGCATGGAACTGGCGAAGATGACGCGCCGCACGCCGGCGTCATGGGCGGCGTCAAACATGCGGGCGGTTGCGATGAGGTTGGGGTTGGTGAGCTCTTCCCAGCCGATTTCAAGCTCGTGGCGTGGTTCGGCAGCCAGGTGGATGACGACTTCCATTCCCTCGAAGACCGGTGGCAGAGCGGCGGGGTCACAGAGGTCGGCCTGGGTTGCATTGGGCCATTCGGAGGGTCTCAGGTCGATGCCGTGCACTTCGTGGTCGCGTCCGAGGGCGGGCGCGAGGAAGGTGCCTATGGTACCGCTGATGCCGGTGATGAGGATTTTCATTCATCGTCTCCTGGAGGGCGTTGAAAGTTTTTTGGTTTGCCGATCCTTCCAGATCGTCCGGGCTCCTCTGACGCCCTTGCGCCGGAATCAGGCCTCGGCTCTAAACGGTGAATTCTCAGATCTTGACAAACTTGCGGGCGCGGTTGCCTTCTTCGCCGAGCTCGGCCACGAAGATGTTGCCCTTCGAGTCGCACCAGATTCCGTGGGGCATGCGCAGCCCGGTCTCGGGGCCGCGGAAACGGCACACAAGTTCGCCCGATTCGTGGAAGATGGAGATGCCGCAGGGGAGAGGCCCCACCCCCATGGCGCTGCCCTGTTCGGCGACGTAGACGAACTGGTCGGGGCTGCAGTAGACGTCGCCCGGCCTGTGTACGTCTTCGAACATAGTGATGTAGTTGCCGTCGCGATCGAAGAGCTGAATGCGGTTGGCCTCGCGGTCGCAAATGAGGACGCGGCCCTGCGTGTCGATGCCGATGTTGTGCACCAGGGCGAACTGTCCCGGCTCGAGACCGGAGGTCCCCCAGGAGACTTCCAGCTTGCCTTCGGGGGAGAAACGGTGGACCTGGCGGTTGCCGTAGCCGTCGGCGGCGAAAATGCTGCCGTCGTGGGCGGTGGCCACGCCGGCGGGCATGTTGAAGGGCGGGTCCAGGGAGGTGCCGTAAGGTGTAACGGTCATCATGGCCCAGCCGCGTCGGCCAAGTTCAAGCAGCTTCTCACCGTGCTGCGTATGCTTGGTGACGACGTGCTCCTGGCGGTCGGTGACCCAGACATAGTCGTCGGCATCGATGAAGATGCCGTGCGGTTCGGTGAATTCGTTTTCACCCCAGGAGGTGACGAATTTCCCGGAGTCGGCCTCAAAGGCGACGACGGGGTGTTTGTGGCGGCAGAATACAAAGACGCGGTCGCGTGAATCTACGGCCAGATCGGGCACCGAGCCGAGCGACCAGCCTTCGGGCAGAGTCGGCCAGGTGTCGTCCAATTCGTAGCGAAAGTCGCCAAATCCTACTGTCATGATCTGTGGTCCTCCTTTGCTGTCCCGCGGTTCAAGGGAATCCCGGTTGCCTTCCCCTTGCCAAGGCTGTCATCGTCGTTGCCGGCGGGCATGAATCCGAGCAGTTAGCAGGCGTAAGGCGTATCGAAGACTTTCGATCTGTTGTTGGAGGCGCCGTCGATGATCTCGCAGCTGATTTCAGGCCGCTTGACGCATGCGGACCAAGGCTATCCGGCGGCCACCGCGTCGGGCCAGCGCAGGCGTTCGTCGGGCGTCCGATTCTGCTGCATCGGCTCGAAGGTGCCCTGGTAGTCGGGGATGAGGGGCTCAATCTTGGCGAGCGCATCCTGCGGCCAGTCGGCGTGCTGGTCGTGCATGCGGTAGTGGATCCAGCTTTGCGTTGGTTCCAGAAGGTCGGAGAAGAAGGGATGAAACCAGATGGTGATCACCGTTCGTTTTTCGTCCGACAGGTTGGCGTGGGCCGAGTGGAACATGCGCGCGTCGCCGACCACGACATCACCGGCTTTGACGGGTACGTCGACCTCGCCGGGGTAGTCGCGGAAACGGGGGTCGTCGGGGTCGTCGATGCGGTTGATCTCGCGTGTGTGGGCCTCGCCCTTGTCGTGGAGGACGTGGCGGTGGCGGTGGGTGCCGGGGAGGAGGCGCAAGCAACCATTGTGGCGCGTGGTGTCCTCCAGGTAGTACATGAGGAAGATCATCGGCGGCCTGTCGCTGTAGGCGCGCCGGTCCTGCCACATCAGGCAGTCCTGGTGCCAATAGAGGCGGGGTCCGCCCGGCGGCTTGCTGATGATGCCCGCCTTCCAGAACTTGATGTCCTTGAGGCCCATGAGGTCGAGCTCGGCGAGGGCGCGGGGATTGCCGATGAGGTCGGCCAGCTCAGGGTAGTTGTTGGAGTCGATCAGGCTGCCGGGCGACTTTGTTCGCTCCAGCCGTTCGGGTTCCACCTCGGCCAGGGCCTTGTCTACACAGGCCCGCGTCCGGTCCAGGAGCCACTCATCGGCTACATTCTCGATGATGCAGAAGCCGTTCTGCTTGAGTTCGGCCATGCGCGCTTCGGGTGTCAGGTTGGCAGTCATCTGTGCTCCTTGCGAGAAATGGGAACTGCGGGAACCGGCCCACTTCGCTCCGCAGCGCCGGCTATGCTGATGGGGCGGCGTCCTTGACGCAGCGGAAGCCGACCGTGCCGCAGCGGTCCAAACCGGGGTACATCAACAGTATCTTTTCGTGGCAGTCGTTGGGCTGCGCGCCGCTGGCGTTGTACCAGATGCTGCCTTCGACCTTGAGGTAGCTGCCGCCGCGAATGATGGCGTAGCGTGTGTGGCCGTCGTCGCGTTCGCTTTCGGTCCACTCCCAGACGTTGCCGGCCATGTCGAGGCAGCCGACGTGGCTGGCGCTGCCGGGGAACTGGTCTACCGGGGTCGTGTCGTCGCTGCCGCTGTTGCAGAGCGTCGGGTCGAAGCCGTCGCCCCAGGGCCAGACGGCAAACCCTGCCGCCTTTTGCCACTCTTCCTCAAGGGGCAGCCTCTTTCCGGCCCATCTGGCGTAAGCGCGGGCATCGTCCAGGTCCACCCAGATGACCGGGTGTCTCTCCTTGCCCGGCGGCGGCGACCACCGCCAGGGCTCCTGCTCGCTGCCGGCGGGCTTGTGCCAGTGGCGCAGGAAGTTGGTGAGATCGCGCGGCAGGTAGCGGGACTGTTCGAGGAAGTCAAGGTAGGAGGCGTTGGTGACTTCGGTGCGATCGATCCAGTACTCGGGAATGTCGATGAAGCGTCGGGGATGATACTTGTCCCAGAGCTGGTCGATTTTGTCGTAGCACGCCCCCTCCATCACCGTCCGGTTGTTGTGGCGCACACCGAAGTTGAAGGTGCCCGCGGTTACGCGGCACATCTCCTCCGGCTCTTCCCCTGCGGCCACCGGAGCGGAAGGCGCGACCGGACGCAGCGACAGGTCGGCGAGGGTTAAACGACTGCGGTCTATGCG
>VYDA01000402.1:4553-7203 GCA_009843665.1 Caldilineaceae bacterium SB0675_bin_29
GCGCTAAGGTCGACCTCGACGCCCGCGGGCGCCGAGACGATACATCCTGCCTCGCCGCCGGACATGGAAAGCACAAGCAGGTGCGCGTCTCCTTGCTGCGCCGGCTCGATTTCGGTGCCGTTCCAGAGGTCGAAGTGGCGCATTGGGCGGCCGTCGGGCGACGTCGTCGGCGCCTGCAGCACGGGGCCGCCGACGGCAGCGCCCGAGTCGTTGATCAGCGTATGCATGGTTATTTCGCCGCTGTGCCAGCGGTGCGCGTAAACGCCGTCTACTTCCGTGGCCACGTAGGGCTGCCAGTCCCTGTCCTGGAAGGCGTCCGAGAACTGGCGCAACAACCGCACACAGCGTCGCAGGAGCACGCGATCCGATTCGGGCCAGGGGTTCCACCAGCCGAAGATGTTTTCCCAAACGACCTGGCCGCAACCATGGAAAAATGCCTTCTGGATGATATCGCTGTGTTCGTCAGCGTTGCGGTCGATGGCGCGAAAAGAAAAGCGCGGCTCCACCCAACGGATGGTCATCAGGTCCGGGGGGACAACCGTATTGCGCTGCAGCCAGCTGCCCGCAATCGAGGAGAGCGCTTCTATGGGTGGCAACGATTCCGGGTTGAACACAATGTTGGCGTTGGCCCGCTCCATTGGTTCCAGGAATCCCGGGTCGTCGGAGGCCATCGTATCGAGGAAGACGCCGTCGGCGCCGATCTCCTTGATCACTGCGCCTAAGGCTTCGGCGTCGGCCACTGCGGGCGCGTTTGTGTCGGGAAATCCGCCGCGGTAACCCCTTTTGTCGGTATAGGGCGGCGCGCCCGGCTCGCGGCGCGTGCCGATGTCCCAGGGGTTGTAGTTGACGAAGACGCGCACGCCGCGGGCATGGGCGCGGTCAATGACCGCGCGCAGCCCCTGCAAGCCGCCCGGCATGTCGCGGTAGTAGTCGATCTGGTTGCGGTCATCGATGCCGAGGCGGGGGTAGGACTGCCAGAGCAGGATGATGTCGTAGCCGCCGAACTCGCGCTCGCCGTCGTCCAGAATTTCGTCGATGCGGTAACGGCGGGCCTCGCGGTCGTAGAAGGCGGTGTCGTACATGAAGAGGAAGGCCTCTGTGTAGGCGCTTCGGTACCATTCGATACCCTGGCGGGAAAAGAGACCCAGATCGAGCGAGTCGCGCAGGTCATTCCGCATCCGGTCCAGCTCGGCGGCCTCTTCTTCGTCGCGCCCGATGTGAGCCGAGAAGTCGTTCTGAAAGTTGGCGGCAAATGAGGCGAGGCGATCGGATTCAGTTGGATTCATCACTCCTCCTGTCCGCGGCCCGAACAGGCCGCAAGCCGTTATGGGCGTGGTCTGAAACGCGCAATCTGATCGTCGACCCAGGCCAGGTTGGCGTCTTTGGTGCGGCCGGCATTGTGCGGCGTGTGGACGACGTTGTGCCGCCCAAGCAAGGGGGAGTCCAACGCCACGGGCTCGAAGTCGAAGACATCGGCGGCCAGCGCCAGCTCATCGTTGAGGACGCGGCGATAGAGCGCCTCGGTGTCGCAGATGCGGGCCCGCGTTACCTGTACGACCAGGCATCCGTGCGGCAAGGCGTCGATGAGATCCTTGCCGACCAGCCCGTACGTGTCCTCTTTCAGGGGAAGCATCGGCGCGAAGATCTCGGCATCCTTTACAAGCTCGGGCAGATGAAAGCGGCGCTTTGCACCGGCGGCGGCAAAGGTTGCATCGGGGGCGAAAGGGTCCCAGATAGCGACGTCGGCGCCCATGGCCGAGCACCAGGAGGCGTAGCGGGCGCCGATATTGCCGGCGCCGACAACGCGCACGCGTTTGCCGCCGAGCGTGCCATTGGAAAAGCGCGAATCATCGCAATACTGAACGCCTTTGGCGCCCGGTTTGCCCACTTCCGGCCTGTGTTGCCAGGGTTCGTGGCTTCCGATCATCGCGGTGTGAGACTGGGGAATGCGGCGTAGTCCGCAGAGGGTCAGACAGAGCCCGTATTCGGCCACCGACTGCCCCCAGTAGATGTCGACGCGGTGGGGAATGATTTGAACGCCGCGGGACGCCGCCTTGTCGAGGCCATCTCTCGGATGATCGCCGTGAGAACTGTGGAAGCACTCCTCAAGGGAGGTAAAGGGCGCGAGGTCATCGCTGCCGGCGGGGAGGCCGAGGAGGACCAGCCGCTGCACCGCGGCGGGGTCGGGCACCAATTGCGGCGCGCGGGCCTCAGGCTCCATTGTACGGTAGAGTTCACAACAGTTGCTCTTCCAGCGTTTGTGCCAGTAGTCGGCAGCAAACGGCCATACGGCGTCAAAACGTTCATGGACGCAGATTACCGATCTCATATGTGTGTCATTTCGGGTGTGCTCACAAGCTGCGGGGTTGGATGCGTTTCTTCGTTGGCATGATAAATGCTATTGGGTTCGCTGTCCAATCGCCCCTGAACTTACTTGGTCGCGGTCGATACCGGGGTGAAGGCGGGGGCATTAGTTCGAAAAGGCACCTGCTGGAAGGACGGCACGAAGTGGCCAAGGTTTGGTCGTTTGAGACCCAAAAAGCAGACATCGGCAACGGGTGTATCCCAGCTTTGGGGTGGGAACAGTTTGGCGGTGAATCAGTGCCAGCGGTGGCTGGCGTTGTTTACCGTCTTTGGGCGAGACGCAGTG